>CALBRU010000243.1 GCA_937927695.1 uncultured Thiomonas sp.
ACCACCGAGATCTACACTCTTTCCCTACACGACGCTCTTCCGATCTGGGGATGCGGGACGTGCCGAAAGTCCTGCTGAATTCGGCCAACATGTCGGCGATGCTGCTCTACATCATCACCAATGCTGTGATGTTCTCCTTCATCCTGACCAATGAGAACATTCCCCAGCACCTGGCGGAGTGGATTCTGGACAAGGGGCTGGGGCAGATCGCTTTCCTGCTGGCAGTGAACGTCCTGCTGTTGGCTGCCGGCAACTTCATGGAACCTTCATCCATCGTTCTGATATTTGCGCCGATTCTGTTTCCTGTGGCGATCAAGCTCGGGATCGATCCGGTGCACTTCGGGATCATGATGACTGTCAACATGGAGGTTGGCATGTGCCATCCGCCGGTGGGACTGAATCTCTACGTCGCTTCGGGGATAACGTAAATGGGCATTACGGAACTGACAGTGGCGGTTTGGCCCTGGCTATTGACCATGCTGGTGTTCCTCGGCTTGGTGACCTATTGGCCGGCGCTTTCCCTGTGGTTCCCCCGCATGCTAGGAATGGTGTCCTAGGCCGGACGGCGATTGGCGAGCCCGGCGGTCGCCGGGCTTTTTTCGTTTACCGGGGCCGGCTGCTCTCGACTTCTACGATAAAATAGACAGTTATCCGATTTAACTAACCCTCGTGGAGATCCCGATGGCTGTCGAACGTACCCTCTCGATCATTAAACCCGATGCCGTGGCCAAGAATGTCATCGGCCAGATCTACGCCCGTTTCGAGTCGGCCGGTCTCAAAATTGTCGCTGCGCGCATGGCGCATCTGTCGCGCGCCGAGGCCGAAGCGTTCTATGCGGTGCACAAGGCCCGTCCGTTTTTCAAGGATCTGGTGGATTTCATGATCTCCGGCCCGGTGATGATTCAGGTACTTGAAGGCGAAGGCGCTATTCTCAAGAACCGCGACCTGATGGGCGCGACCGATCCGAAAAAAGCCGCCCCCGGCACCATCCGCGCCGACTTCGCCGACAGCATCGATGCCAATGCCGTGCATGGCTCCGACGCGGCGGAAACCGCAGCGCAGGAAATCGCTTTCTTCTTTCCGGCGATGGCGATCTACTCCCGTTGATTTTGAGCTGAAACTGCGCCCATGTCTGGCGAACCGACCTCTACCAATCTTCTCCAGTTCGATCGCGACGGATTGGTGGAGTGGTTCGGGCGTCACGGCCATGCGGCGTTTCGCGCTCGGCAGGTTTTTCGCTGGATGCACCAGAAAGGCGTGGCCGATTTCGAGGCCATGAGCGATCTAGCCAAGCCCTTGCGCCAATTTTTGCGTGAGCACGCGCATATTGCCGCGCTGCCTGCGCTCAGCGAACAGCGCTCGGCCGATGGCACGGTGAAATGGCTGTTCGATGTCGGGCAGGGCAACGCGGTCGAGGCGGTGTTCATTCCAGAAGCGCAGCGCAACACGCTGTGCGTATCGTCTCAGGCGGGTTGTGCGGTGAATTGCAAGTTCTGCTCCACCGGGCATCAGGGCTTCAGCCGCAATCTGCAAACTTGGGAGATTCTTGCCCAGCTCTGGCACGCCGAGTTCACCATGCGACGCGAGTTGGGTCTGCCGGGTGGCGAGCGCGCGATCTCGAACGTGGTGATGATGGGCATGGGCGAGCCGCTGCAAAACTACAGCGCGCTGGTTCCCGCGTTGCGCACCATGCTCGACGACGACGGTTACGGTCTGTCGCGTCGCCGTGTCACGGTGTCCACCTCGGGTGTGGTGCCCATGATCGACCGGCTGTCGCAGGATTGTCCGGTCGCGCTGGCGGTTTCGCTGCATGCGCCCGTTGATGCGCTGCGCGATGAACTGGTGCCGCTCAATCGCAAGTACCCGCTGCACGAACTGCTGGCGGCGTGCAAGCGCTATCTCGACTTTGCCCCGCGTGACTTCATTACCTTCGAATACTGCATGCTCGACGGTGTGAACGACACCCCGGCGCTGGCGCAGGATTTGGTGCGGCTGGTGGGCGCGGCGCAGGTCAACTGCAAGTTCAATCTGATTCCGTTCAATCCGTTTCCCCAGTCCGGGCTCAAGCGATCTTCGGCGGCGCGGGTCGCGGCGTTTGCCCAGGTGCTGCTCGATGCGGGTCTGGTCACCACGGTTCGCAAAACCCGCGGCGACGATATCGATGCCGCTTGTGGTCAACTGGCGGGCGAGGTGCAGGATCGCACCCGCCGCGTCATCCGCATGCAGCAGGCTGCTGCTGTGCCGAATGCGGCCCGCCTGGGCCATTGAGGGAGACTTTGCCCATGTTCTGCAATCTTTGTGCTCGGTCCCACGTCTGGGCTTGGCGGGTAGCCGTGCTCGGTTTGCTGATGGCGGCCGCCGCGTTGCTCGACGGCTGCGCCACGCAGACGCAGCGTGCGGCAGAGATGGGCTCGGGCGCGACTTTGAGCACCCAGCAGACCGATGTGCTCAAGCGTGTTCAGTTGCGCCTGGAACTCGCCGAGGGTTACTACCAGCGCGGGCAGTTCACCGTGGCGCTTGAAGAGGTGAACAAGGCGCTGGCAGAGAAATCTGATTTCGTGCCCGCCTACACCATGCGCGCGCTCATCTACACCGCGTTGAACGACAGCGCCAAGGCCGAGGCCAATTACCGCGAGGCGCTGCGGCTCTCGCCTGACAACCCCGATGCGCTGCACAACTATGGCTGGTTCCTGTGTCAGCAGCGTCGCTACCCGGACTCGTTCGTTCAGTTCAACAAGGCCTTGGCCATCCAGAATTACCGCTATCCGGTGCGTACCTATCTGGCGCTGGGCGTATGCCAGTATCGCGCCGGGGAATTGGCTGCATCGGAAGGCACGCTCAAAAAGGGCTTCGCGCTCGATCCGGGCAACCCTGCGTTGTCCACCAATCTGGCTGTCGTGCTCGACCGCATGGGCAAGCCCAAGGAAGCGCTGTTCTACATTGCCCGCGTCAACAGTGGTCAGTACGCCAGCGCCCAGTCGCTTTGGGTCGGCATTCTGATTGCCCGCAAGGCGGGTAATGCGATGGACGCTGCACTATGGACCAATCAACTCGTACAGCGCTTTCCAGACTCGCGTGAAGCCATCGCCGCGCAGCAGGGGAAGTTTGATGATTCCGCCCTGCTGAACTACTGATTCCGTATGACTGAACCCACTCCGGAGCTGATTGCCAGCCGTGCCAAGGCGGGGGCTGCCCTGCGCGAAGCGCGCATGGCGGCCGGGCGCAATGTCGAAGAGCTTGCTGCACAGCTCAAGGTGGCCCCTGCAAAGATCGCTGCGCTGGAGGCAGGTGACTGGTCTGCGCTGCCCGACGACACTTTCGGCCGTGCGCTGCTGCGGAGTTGCTGCAAGGCGCTGAAGATCGATGCGAAACCCCTGCTCGACTTGCTTCCGGGTGCTCCTGTGCTGCACAGCCCGGTGCCGGAGGAGGACGCGGAGTTGGCCGCACGCGTACCAGAGCGTCCTTTGCCGCGCGCGGCGGGTGCTGCGCGTAAATCGTACGGTCTGCTTTGGCTGTCGGTGCTGATCGTTGCGCTGGCCGCCGTGGTGTTTTTCTGGCCCGCCTTGCGGGGTTTGACCGAGGGGTTGATGCCGAGCGCGGCCAAGCCCAAAGAACCCGCGCAGGGCTCGGTGGAAAGCGTGCTGCCCGCCGTTTCACAGTCGGCCTCGCTTGCTGCGTCGCACCCGGCATATGCCGGTTCGTCGCCGCTGGCCCTGCAGAGTACGCCCACCATCGTGGCCTCGGCGCCAGTGCCAGTTGTGCCGGTAGCCTCAGCTGCAACCAGTGCTGCTTCGGGCAATGTACTGCAACTGGCAGCGAGCGCGCCGAGCTGGGTGCAAGTCACCGCCAGCAACGGCAAGGTGATTTTTTCGCAACTCATGCAACCCGGTGCGCCACAAAGTGTTCAGGTGCCTGCGGGAAGCACGCCGCTGGCCATCGTGGTGGGCAACGCGCCGCACACCACAGTGAGCTATGCAGGCAAGCCCGTCGATCTCACCCCGGATACGCGAGCGAATGTCGCGCGCTTCACCCTGAAATAAATCAGTTATTCATGGAATTGCTCGACCCCCCTATCTCTGAAGCCGTGCCCGCCCGCCACCGCACGCGCCAGGCCCGCGTGGTCTGGGGCGATCACGTGGTGACCGTGGGCGGTGACGCGCCGGTGCGCGTGCAGTCCATGACCAATACCGATACGGCCGACGCGATGGGCACGGCCATTCAGGTCAAGGAGCTTGCCGTGGCCGGCTCGGAGCTGGTGCGCATCACGGTGAATACGCCCGAGGCCGCGGCAGCCGTGCCGGCCATCCGCGAGCAGCTCGACCGCATGGGCATTTCAGTGCCTCTCATCGGCGACTTTCATTACAACGGCCATCGGCTGTTGAACGACTTTCCCGATTGCGCTCGTGCGCTGTCCAAGTACCGCATCAACCCGGGCAATGTGGGCAAGGGCGACAAGAAAGACAAGCAGTTCGGTCAGATGATCGACATCGCCCAGCGCTACGACAAACCCGTGCGTATCGGGGTGAACTGGGGCAGTCTCGATCAGGAACTGCTGGCTACCCTGATGGACGCCAATGCCCGCCGTGCCCAGCCTTATGAGGCGCGCCAGATCATGGCGCAGGCGCTGGTGCTCTCGGCGCTGGAATCGGCTCAGCGTGCTCGTGAATTGGGGATGGATCCGGCGCAGATCCTGCTGTCGTGCAAGGTTTCCAATGTGCAGGACCTCATCACGGTGTACCGTGCCCTGGCGGCGCGCTGCGACTATCCCCTGCATCTCGGCTTGACCGAGGCCGGCATGGGCACCAAAGGCGCGGTGGCGTCGACTGCGGCGTTGGCCGTGCTGCTGCAAGAGGGCATCGGCGACACCATCCGCGTGTCGCTCACGCCCGAGCCGAATGCGCCCCGTAGCCAGGAGGTGGTCGTGGCGCTTGAAATCCTGCAGGCTCTGGGCCTGCGCGCCTTCACGCCCAGCGTCACCGCCTGCCCCGGCTGTGGCCGCACCACCAGCACCTTTTTCCAGGAACTGACCCAGAGCATCGACCAGTTTCTGCGCTCGCAGATGCCCGTCTGGCGTACCCGCTACCCCGGTGTGGAGCAACTGCGCGTGGCCGTCATGGGCTGTATCGTCAATGGTCCCGGCGAGAGCAAGCACGCCGACATTGGCATCAGTCTGCCCGGTACCGGCGAGGCGCCGGCGGCGCCGGTGTTCATCGACGGCGAAAAGCGCATGACCCTGCGTGGCGAAAACATTGCCGCCGAGTTCCAGACCATCGTCGAGCAATACGTTCAACAGCGCTACGGCGCGCCCCATCGCCATCCTGAACAGGTGGCTTGAATTCCATGGCAGACAAACTCAGTGCCGTCAAAGGCATGAATGACATCGTGCCGCCAAAATCGGCGGCCTGGGAGTGGTTTGAAGAGCAGGTGCGCGCGCTCATGGGCAGCTACGGCTACCAGAATCTACGCACGCCCATACTCGAATACACCCCGCTGTTCGTGCGCGGCATCGGCGAAGTGACCGACATCGTCGAAAAAGAGATGTACAGCTTCACCGACGCGCTCAATGGCGAACCGCTCACGCTGCGGCCCGAAGGCACGGCGGCCGTGGTGCGCGCGTGCATTGAACATTCGCTGCTGTATGACGGCGGCAAGCGGCTCTGGTACACCGGGCCGATGTTCCGCCACGAGCGGCCACAGCGCGGGCGCTATCGCCAGTTCCATCAAGTTGGTGCCGAGGCGCTGGGTTTTGCCGGGCCGGATGTGGACGTAGAGCTCATTCTGATGGCCCGTCAGCTCTGGGCGCGTCTGGGTCTGAGTGAACTGGTCACGCTCGAAATCAACTGTCTCGGTCAGGCCGACGAGCGGGCGCGGCATCGCGTGGCGCTCATCGCCTATCTCGAACAACACATCGATCAACTCGATGAAGATGCGCGGCGCCGCCTGCACAGCAATCCGCTACGCGTGCTCGATACCAAGAATCCGGCCATGCAGGCGCTGGTGGAGGGGGCGCCCAAGCTCATCGACTACCTCGGCGAAGCTTCTCTGGCGCATTTCGAGGGGGTGCAGGCGCTGTTGCGCGCGGTGGGGCAGCCTTTCACTCTCAACCCGCGACTGGTGCGCGGGCTGGACTATTACAACCTCACGGTATTCGAGTGGGTGACCGACCGGCTGGGCGCGCAGGCTACGGTTTGCGCGGGCGGACGCTACGACGGGCTGATCGAGCAGATCGGCGGCAAGCCCACGCCAGCCTGCGGCTGGGCGCTGGGCATGGAGCGGGTGCTCGAACTGCTGATTGAAGCGGGTCAGAATGCGCCCGTGAGCGCCCCTCATGCCTACGCCGTGCTGACCAGCCCTGAGTTGATGTCGCGTGTCATGCCTCTGTGCGAGTCTTTGCGTGCTGCCGGAGTGCGGGTGCAACTGCACATGGGCGGCGGCAGCATGAAGTCGCAAATGAAAAAGGCCGACGCCTCCGGCGCGCGCTGGGCGCTGTTGTTCGGTGAACAGGAATTGCAGTCCGGGCAGGTCGGCATTAAAGATCTGCGCGGCGCGCAGGATGCGCAGCAGCAGCGCATGCTCCCGCTGGAACCCTTGCAGACGCTGGTTTGCGCTCTGCTCTGAACGGCCAACCTAAAATAGCTACTTTTCGTCCCCCATCGTCCCATGAGCTACAACTTCGAAGAACAAGAGCAGATCGCCCAGATGCGTCATTTCTGGGAGCGTTGGGGCACCCAGATTTCCGCGGGCGTGCTGGCTGTCGCTGTGGGTTTCGCCGGCTATTACGGCTGGCAATGGTGGCAACGCAACCAAGGGGCGAAGGCGGCGGTGGTGTTCGAGCAGGTGCAGGCCGCCATCCAGAGCAACAGCCCCGACAAGATCGAGCAAGCCTGGGCTGTGATGCAAAACAAGGCACCCGGCAGTGCCTATGCCGGCATGGCTGCGCTGGCCGTCGCCAAGGCCTTGCACGACGCAGGTAAAAACGAACAGGCCATTGCCGCGCTCAACTGGGCTTCCGAGCACGCGGCCGGACCGAGCGCGCGAGCAGTGGCCCGGCTGAATCTCTCGGCCTTGCAGATCGATGCCAAGCAATATGCCGAGGCGATCAAAACCCTGGCTGACGTGCCCGAGCCGACTTTCGCCGCCCTGTTTGACATCCGCCGTGGCGATCTGGCCATGCTGCAAGGCCAGCGCGACGCGGCTCGCACCGCTTACGGAGCCGCACTCAAGGCGCTGCCTGCCGATTCATCACAGCGCGCTGCGGTCGAGCAAAAACTGCAGTCGGTCGGCGGAGGTGAGGCATGAGCGCGACCCGTCAGAGTTCCCTCTTTGTGGCGTCACGCTTCGTTCGGCTGGCGCGTCTGGCTCTGCCTCTCTTGCTCGTCGCGGGCTTGGGCGCTTGCGCTTCGGGCTCCAAACCGCCTGAGCCGATGCCGCTGACCCCGGTAGTCAACATTCTGACCGTCAAGCAAGCCTGGACGCAGCAGATTGGCCGAAGCGAACAGACAGAGATCGAAGCTTTCGT
>CALBRU010000244.1 GCA_937927695.1 uncultured Thiomonas sp.
CGAACGATAAGCGCCCCAATGATCACGGCATCGACTGGAGCACCAAGGATGCCACTGGCGTCGTCGTGCCCTGGGCGATGGGCTATGCCACAACCTTCGCCAACGACACCCATCCGCGTGACTATGAGATCGGCGGCTGGTTTGATCGCTCCAAGTACACCGATCCCCTACTCGATGCCAATGGCGACTATGCCGTCCTCACCGGACAGCCCTACCGCACCGACCGCAACCGCTCCGGCGCCTATGTGCGGTTCAGCCAGATGGTGTGGCGCCCTGACATGAACTCCCAACGCGGCCTGACCCTTTTTGGCGTGGCAATGAGCAATCTCACAGGCCGGGTCAATGAATCCAGCTTTCTGGAACTGGGCGCGGTCATACAAGGGCCTTTCCCCGGTCGTGAACAAGACACTCTTGGCTTTGTCATCAACCAGCAGCGATTCTCCAGCCTGGCCCTGCAGAATATTCGGGTGGCGCGCGCCTCGGTTGGCGCAAGCACCGATATACCGGGGAGCGAGACCATGATGGAACTGGCCTATGGCTATCAACTCAGCCCTGGAATCCGACTCTCCCCCAACCTGCAGTACATCCTCCATCCCGATCAGCAGGCCGAGCCCTTTCGCACCAGCAACATTCCCAACGCCTTTGTGATCGGGCTGAAATTCACCGTGGCACTTTGACCAAACCCGGGGATGACTGAATTAAAAACGGCTGCGTTTGATCGCAGCCGTTTTTACGCCCACACCCGACCGCGGGCCGAGAAGCAGAACTAGAGCCTGTTCACGCTATGCAATCAACCGCGCGTCCTTCCGGTCATCGCGATAAGTTCGCGCGCCTCTTCCGGTTCAGGCAGGCCGCTGGCTACGGCGATGGCCATGATGGCGATGCTGATGATGACCACAACAACCATGCCCTGATAGAAGGTCAGCAATCCCGTGCCGCCGATGAGATCCTTCGGGCCCAGATAAGTCACCAGCCACATGGCGAAGAAATAAGGCGCCAGCCACCACGCGCCCTTCCATTGCAGATGGCTGAGTTTGCCGCCGTGCGTGATGGCCTGACCGATCACGAACAGCACGAAGATGATGGCTAGGCCGCCGAACAGGAAGTTGTCAGTGCTCGCGCCCGACCAGTAGATGATGAAGTTGGCCACGATAAAGGCCAGCGGCGCCCACAGGCTTGCGCCTTTCAAGGTGAAGGGGCGCGGATAAGTGCCCAGCGGCAGGCTGCGGCGCAGGGTCATCAGCGCCACGGGGCCGATGCCATAGCCCAGCACGGTGGCCGAGGAAATGAAGGTGACGATTTTCTGCCACGACGGAAACGGCAGGAAGAACAGAATGCCCACGATCCAGGTGATCCACAGCCCGGTGGACGGCGCGCCGTTTTTGTTGAGCTTGGCGAACCAGGGTGTGGACAGGCCGTCGCGCCCGGTGGCGTACACCACGCGAGCTGTGGTGCCTCCATACACCAGGCCGGTGCCCGCAGGCGAGACCACGGCGTCGATGTAGAGCAGGATGGCCAGCCAGCTCATGCCCAGAATCACCGCCAGACCGGCGAACGGACCCGACACCCCGGTGAAGTGCAGCTTGGCCCAGCCCTGCGCGATGTCGGACGGATTGACCGCGCCGATGAGGGCCACTTCCAGCATGACGAAAATCGCCCCGGCGATCAGCACCGAGCCGATGATGGCAATGGGCACGTCACGCTGCGGATTGGTCGCCTCGCCCGACAGTTCGATGGCCTGGCGAAAGCCCAGATAGCTGAACACGATGCCCGAGGTGGCGATGGCCGCGATCGTGCCTTTGGCGCCAAACGGGGCGAAGCCCTGCGCGGTGAAATTGCCCACATGAAACGAGGCGAGCATCAGCGCCACGATGGTCAGAATGGGGATGATGAGCTTCCAGATCATCAAGGTATTGCCCAGCCGCAGCAGGGCGCGCACGCCCCAGGCGTTGATGAGGATGAAAGCGCCGAGCAGCAAGATGCTGACGATCATGCCGGTGTCGGTCAGCAGCGAAGTTTTCGCATCGACCATGCCCGGCAAATAGTTGTTGGCGTAAGTCACCACCGCCAGCACCTCGGCCGGGGCGACGGTAACGTAGCCGAGAAACACCACCCAGCTCACCACCGCCGCAGCCAGATGGCCGTGGCTCAACTTGGGAAAGGTAATGACCGCGCCCATGCCCGGAAACGAGCTGGTGAGTTCCGCATTCACAAAAGCCAGCACCAGAATGGCTGCGCCGCCGATGGCCCACGAAAGAATGCTGGCCGGTCCGGCCTGCGTGGCCGCCGTCAGCGGAGCGAAAAGCCAGCCCGAGCCGATGATGGCCGTCAGGCTGGCGAACAGCAGGCTCCAGATGCCAGCAGCCTTGCGGATGTTGCGCCCCGGCGTGCCAGCCGCCGCAGGGGTATCGATGTGAACGCTTGCCATGATGTGCTCCTCATAGTTTTTTGATGTGGGGGTTTTAGGCGCATTTGCGGCGCAATGCCGTTTGAAAACGTAACGGCTGCGGCGCTGCGAAACATCTCGCGAAACATCTCTTTCTCGTTCAAACCGATTCGCTATGCTTGCCGCATGAACAAACAACGCCTTTTGCGCCACAAACGCAGCCACCTCACCGACCGCAACTTTCCCAGCGCAGGCGAAGATGCGGCCATCGTCGCCGTCGAGCCCTCGCCCTACGACCAGCCGGGCAGCAGCTACAAACTGGCGTTCACCGACACCGAGTTCATCCTGCGTGAAGAAATGCGCGCGGTGCGCATGCAGCTCGAGCTGCTCAAGCCCGAACTGATCCAGACCGAGCACGGCATCGAGTCCACCCTGGTGATCTTCGGCAGTGCGCGCATCCTGCCGCGCGACGTGGCGCAGCAACGCCTGACCGATGCCATCGCCAAGGGCGACGCCCTCGCCGTGACGCGGGCTCGCATGCAGCTCGATATGTCGCGCTACTACGAAGAGGCGCGGCGCTTCGCCACCCTCGTCACCCGCGCCACCTGCGAATCCGATCCGCCGCTGGTGGTCGTCACCGGCGGCGGCCCCGGCATCATGGAGGCGGGCAACCGCGGTGCGTTCGAGGCGCAGGGCAAGAGCATCGGCCTGAACATCGTGCTGCAGCACGAACAGCGGCCCAACCCTTACATCACGCCGGAGCTGTGCTTTCAGTTCCATTACTTCGCGCTGCGCAAGATGCACTTTCTCATGCGCTCGGTGGCGCTGGTGTGCTTTCCTGGCGGTTTCGGCACGCTCGACGAGTTGTTCGAGGTGCTCACGCTGACGCAGGCGCGCAAGGTGAGGCAGCGCCCCATCGTGCTGTTCGGCGAGAGTTTCTGGCGCAAGCTGATCAACTTCGACTATCTGGTCGAAACCGGCATGATCGCCTCCGAAGACCTGAATCTGTTTCACTTCGTCGAAACCGCCGAGCAGGCTTGGGACGTGTTGGCGCGGGCCTTCGAGCTGAACGGTGCGGAGAGCGACACAGAAGCTGAATCCGAGCCTGTTGCCCCATGAGTGCCAGCCCCGACATTCATCTCATCGGCGCCCCCACCGACATCGGCGCGGGTGACCGCGGCGCCTCCATGGGGCCGGAAGCGCTGCGCGTGGCCGGCATCGACCGCGCCCTGCGCGCTCAGGGCCTGACGGTGCTCGACACCGGCAACCTCGTCGGGCCGCACAACCCCTGGCAACCACCGGTCGAGGGCTATCGTCATCTGCCCGAAGTCATCGCCTGGAACACCGTGGTACATCAGGCCGTGGGCGATTCCTTGCGCGCTCAGGCCCTGCCCATCCTCCTCGGCGGCGATCATTGTCTGGCCATCGGCTCACTCAGTGCGGTGGCGCAGCATTGCCGCGCGCAGGGCCGCAAGCTGCGCGTGCTGTGGCTCGACGCGCATGCCGACTTCAATACCCATACCGTCACACCCACCGGCAACATCCACGGCATGCCCGTGGCCTGCCTTTGTGGCAACGGCCCGCAAGCGCTCACCACCCTGGGCGGCCCGGCGCCGCAACTGCAGCCCTCCTGCATCCGGCAGATCGGCATCCGCAGCGTGGACGCCGATGAAAAACGGCTGGTGCATCAAGCCGGGCTCGACGTGTTCGACATGCGCTACATCGACGAATACGGCATGCGCGACGCCATGCGCCGGGCGCTCGAAGGCGTGGACGCCGACACCCATCTGCATGTGAGTTTCGATGTCGATTTTCTCGATCCCGACATCGCCCCCGGCGTGGGCACCACCGTGCCCGGCGGCCCAACCTACCGCGAAGCGCAGCTTTGCATGGAAATGATCGCCGACACCGGATTGCTGGCCTCGCTCGACGTGGTGGAACTCAACCCCGCCTTCGACGAACGCAACCGCACCGCCGAGGTGGCGGTCGATCTCATCGAGAGCCTGTTCGGCAAGTCCACGCTGATGCGCAGGTGAGGCTGTCGGCGCAGCGACAATAGCGTCCATGCCCAAGAAGTTTCCCTCTGCCCTGGACGCTCTACAACACGTCTGGGGCTACCCCGCGTTCCGCAGTTTGCAAGCCCAGGCCATCGACCATGTGGTTGCCGGCCGCGACGCCCTGGTGCTCATGCCGACCGGCGGCGGCAAATCGCTGTGTTTCCAAATTCCGGCGCTGCTGCGCGAAGGCGTGGGCATCGTGGTGTCGCCGCTGATCGCGCTGATGCAAGACCAGGTCGCCGCGCTGCGCGAGCTGGGGCTGCGCGCCGCCTTTCTCAACTCCACACTCGACGCTGCCGAAGCCCGGGCGGTGCAGCGCGCGGCGCGCCAGGGCGAGTTGGACCTGCTTTACATGGCGCCGGAGCGCCTGTTGAGCGAATCGGGCCAGGCCCTGCTCGACGATCTGCGCATCGCCCTGTTCGCCATCGACGAAGCGCATTGCGTCTCGCAATGGGGCCACGATTTCCGCCCGGAATATGGCCAGCTCTCGCTGCTGCGCGAGCGCTGGCCTGAAGTGCCGCGCGTGGCCCTCACCGCCACCGCCGACGAGCCCACGCGCCACGAAATCGTGCAGCGCCTGCTGCACGACGGCACCGAGTTCGTCTCCAGTTTCGACCGCCCCAACATCCGCTACCGCGTGGTGGAAAAGCGCGACGGCCGCGCGCAATTGCTGCAGTTCATCCGCAGCGAATATCCGCATGACTGCGGCGTGGTGTATTGCCTGTCGCGCAACACGGTGGAGGAAGTGGCCGAGATGCTCGCGGGCCACGGCCTGCGCGCCCTGCCCTACCACGCCGGTCTGCCCGCGGCCACGCGCGCCGCGCACCTGCGGCGCTTCCTCGACGAGGACGGCATCGTCATGGTGGCCACCATCGCCTTCGGCATGGGCATCGACAAGCCCGACGTGCGCTTCGTCGCCCACCTCGACATGCCCAAGTCCATCGAGGGCTATTTCCAGGAAACCGGCCGCGCCGGGCGCGACGGCCTGCCCGCCACCGCGTGGATGGCCTATGGCCTGCAGGACGTGGTGCAGCAGCGCCGTCTCATCGACCTGTCCGACGCCGACGACACCTACAAGCGCCTGTCCACCGCCAAACTGGATTCCATGCTGGCGCTGGCTGAAGCCGCCGACTGCCGTCGCGTGCGCCTGCTTGGCTACTTCGGCGAAGCCAGTCAGCCCTGCGGCAACTGCGACAACTGCCTCAACCCGCCTCAGCTCATCGATGCCACCGAGGCCGCGCAAAAGCTGCTGTCCACCATCTACCGCTGCCGCCAGGCCAGCGGCACGGCGTTTGCCGCCAGCCACCTCATCGACGTGCTGCGCGGCAAGCGCACCGAGAAAACCGAACGCCACAGCCACCACGCCCTGTCGACCTTCGGCATTGGCGCCGATCTGAGCGAGACCGACTGGCGCCTGCTGCTGCGCCAGCTCGTCGCGCAACGACTGGTCGAAGTCGACGCCGCGCATTTCAACGTGCTGCACCTCACCGACGCCAGTCGAGCGGTGCTCAAGGGCGCGCAGCGCATCCACCTCAAACACCGCGAGCCCGGCGCGGAACGCCGTCGCCGCAGCGCCAGCGGCAGCACCACGTCGACCGGTACGCGACTGACCATGCAGGCCATGTCGAGCGCCGATGCCGAGCTGTTCGCCCACCTGCGCACCTGGCGCGCAGCCACCGCCAAAGAGCACGGCGTGCCTGCCTTTGTGGTTTTTCCCGACGCCACGCTGCAGGCCATCGCCCTGGCCCGCCCGGATAGCCTGGACGCGCTACGCGGCATTTCCGGCGTGGGCGACAAAAAGCGCGACACCTACGGCGCCGCGCTGCTCGAAGTCATTGCACAGGCCAACGAGATGGGCTGATTCAGATGGGCTGATTCGGCTGGCCGTAGGCCCGGCAGCATCAGCCAAGAAGGTGTTAAACGCCAGACGCACGATCCAACTTGGCTTGCGACATGTTCACTGATCGTCAGCCGCCAGCAGGCCTGCCTTCTCTTGCCACCCCGCGCGTTTTCCACAACGAGAACAACACGCCCAGCGCCAGCAGGCCAAAGGTCACGCTCAGGCTGATGGCCGAAGGAATCTTGCCAACCAACTCAGCCGCAATAATCTTGCCGCCGATGAACACCAGCACCAGCGCCAGCGCGTATTTCAGGTAGGCGAAGCGATGCAGAATGGCCGCCAGCGCGAAGTACAGCGCGCGCAGGCCCAGAATGGCGAAGATATTGCTCGTATAGACCACGAACGGATCGGCCGTGACCGCGAACACGGCGGGTACGCTGTCCACCGCAAACACCAGATCAGCCAGTTCCACCGTGATCAAGGCCATGAACAGCGGGGTGGCGATGCGCCGCACCCGCCCGCTGGCGTCAGGCAGTTTCACCCAGAAGGCCTTGCCGTGCAACTGCTCCGTCACCGGCACCCCGCGGCGAATGAGGCGCAGTACCGGGTTGCGCATCGGGTCGGGCGCATGGTCGGCGGCCCACAGCATTTTGATGCCGGTGTAGATCAGGAAAGCGGCGAACAGGTAGAGCACCCAGTGGAACTCCTGCACCAGCGTGGCGCCCGCGCCGATGAGCAGGGCGCGCAGCGCGATCACCCCCAGAATGCCCCAGAACAGCACGCGGTGCTGCAAAGCGCGCGGCACGGCAAAGGCGGTGAACACCAGCGAGATCACGAACACGTTATCGAGCGACAGACTTTTTTCCACCGCATAGGCGGTGAAGTAATCCATGCCCTGCTGCGCTCCCACCTGCCACCACAGCCAGCCGCCAAACGCCACCGCCACGGCGATATAGCCCGCCGACAGCCACAGGCTTTCCGCCACGCTGATCTCGCCGCCCTCGCGGTGCAACACCCCGAGGTCGAGCGCCAGCAGGGTGACGACCACGCCGCCGAACACCAGCCAGAGCCACAGTGCATAACCCAGAAACGAAACGTGTAGAAAGTCCATGATGCAGCGAAAAAGGCGTTAGATAGGGCGTAAAAAAGGGGGCCGCAGCCCCCTAGGAATGACACGGATGGAGCGCAGTGTGTCAATCGAAATCAAACAGATCGGACAGCAGCGACTTGCGC
>CALBRU010000245.1 GCA_937927695.1 uncultured Thiomonas sp.
CCTGTTTGGTCGGCAGGATCAGCAGTTCCTGCGGGTTGACATGCGGCGGCTGGGCGAAGGCATAAAGCAGCGCTTGGGCGATGTCGTCGGCATGCAGGGCTTCGATGGCATCACGCCGGGTCTTCATTTGATCTTCCGGAACGTTGTGGCCCCAGTCGGTGTACACCGCCCCGGGCTCGATCAGAGAAACCCGGATGCCCTCTGGCCCCAGCTCCTTGCGCAGCGCGTCGTGTAGGCCCACGACGGCGAACTTGGTGGCGTTGTAGACGGCCCAACCTTCAATGCCGCGCCGCCCGCCCACGCTGGAAACCGTGTTGATCATCGCGCCGGGGCGGCCACGCAACAGCGGTATGGCTGCGCGCGTGCAATACAGCACCCCCCAGAGATTGGCGTCGATGGTGGCCTTCCACTCGTCGGTGCGGCCGTGTTCGAATGCGCCGTGATAACCCACGCCCGCGTTATTGAACAAAAGGTCCAGGCCGCCGAACCGGGCTTTGACGGTTTCGAACAACTGCTGTACCTGCGCTTCGTCGCCCACATCAGTGGCGACGACCAGGGCGCGGCTACCCAGTTCATCGGCGAGGGTCTTGAGCTTGTCGGCAGAGCGCGCCGCGAGGACGACGGACATTCCTTCGGCCACCAAGGCGCGCGCGGCGGCTGCGCCAATACCACTAGAAGCGCCGGTGATGACGGCGACTTGATCTTTCAGGGAACGGATATGCATGGGGATCTCTTTTTTTATCGGAGCCTGATGCTAGATCTGCGCGCTGGTGCATTGCAGCGCGGCGCCAAATCCACGCGCGCGCTGTGCGGGCATGTCCGCTGGGTCGTGCACAAATGGCGCGATCGGGTGCTTAAGCCGTCGCGAGGCTGGTGACTTCGTCCACGAAGGGGGCGGCCAGATGCACCCGGTTACGCCCGGCCGACTTGGCTGCGTACAGCGCGCGGTCGGCGCGAATCAGCAGATTGTCGAAAGCGCTGTCTTCGGCTGCGGCTTGCGCTACGCCAATGCTGACGGTGATCGACAGCTCTTCAGGCTGCAGAACCCACGCCGCCGTGTGCTGGCGCAGCCGCTCGGCGGCGGCTTGCGCCGAGGGCAGTTCGGTTTGCGGCAGAAACACAAGAAACTCCTCGCCGCCCATGCGCGCCACATGATCGCTCGGCCGCGTGCCTTCACGCAGCCGCGTGGCCAGTCCGGTCAGCACCCGGTCGCCCACGGCGTGGCCGTATTCGTCGTTGATGCGCTTGAAATGATCGATGTCGATCATCAGCACGCAAAACGGCAGGTCTTTGTGGCGGTAGGATGCCCATTCGCGCTCCAGCAACTGTTGCGCGGCCCGCCGGTTGAGCAGCCCGGTGAGCGGGTCTTTCAGCGCCAGATCGTGCAGTCTGCGTACCAACCGGGCCATCAGCATGCCGCCGTAGACCAGGCTCAGAAACGAGGCGACGGGCAGCAGCGAGAGAGTGAGCAATTCGTTGAGCAGGCCATCCTCGCGGTAGTCCAGCGCCTGGCCGTTGCCGGTGAACACGGCAAAGGCGCGCCACAGCAGCGTGGCTGCAATGAACAGGGTGGGGCCATGCAGCAGCAGCGTGACGGGGCGGCCGAATTCCTGCGCCATGCTGGCGTGCACGCCCCAGACGCCGCGGGCCGCGATCCAGGCGATGAGCAGGCAAACGATGGCAATGCGCCACTCTTCCAGCGCCACGGACGTGCCCGTCAGCCCGATGCCCAGAATCGCCAGACCGATGATCAGCGCGTGCTCCCGCAACTGGCCCGGCCGGTCGAAAAACAGTTCGCTGGCCCGTCGCGCCGCCGTGGCCGAGATGACGAGCAGCACATCCGCCAGCTGATAGCCCAGCACTTGCGGCACATTGCCGCGCAAAGCCAGCAGCGCAATGGACAGCGCGCCCAGCCCGCAGAACGCGGCCCAGTAGTAGGCGCTCTGGCGCGCCAGCCCCGCCAGCCGGGCCACCGCCAGCCAGGCCGTGGAGAACACGACCTGCTGCACAGCCACTGCCAGCAGCAGCCACTGGACGATGGTGAGGGTGTGGGGCATGAAGGGGCCGTGAGTGAACGCGCTGCGGAGGGTCAACCCCTCTTCAGCATCGAACGTGAGATCGCATTTTGCATCGCCTTGGTGTCGGAAATCCCCCGGTTTTCCTAGCGATGTATTTTTCCAACGCTACTTTCCGCAGGATCGTCTGCGCCGTACAGGCCAAAATGTAAAACAGCCGCCAGGGTGGGCGGCTGTGCAGGGGGCTATTGGTTATTACTGGCCCGGTAGTGCGTTCAGCTCAGTTCCTCATAGAGCGGCAGGGTGAGGAAGTCGGTGAACGTGGCGCTAGTGGCCATCTGCTCGAAGATCTGCGCGGCCTTGTCGAACTGACCCGTCGCGCCGGTGGCTTTGACCTTGGCGAGTTCCTCCGGGATGATCGCGCGCACCAGATCGGCAGTGACTTTGCGGCCGTCGCTCAGCACGCCCTTGGGGCTCTGAATCCATTGCCACACCTGGCTGCGCGAGATTTCGGCGGTGGCCGCGTCTTCCATCAGGTTGTGGATGGGCACGGCGCCGCTGCCCGCCAGCCACGCGCCGAGGTAGTGAATGCCGACATTGATGTTGTTGCGCAGCCCGGCTTCGGTGATGGGGGCTTCCGGGCGGAAGTCCAGCAGGTCAGCAGCGCCCACGTTGACATCGTCGCGGGTTTTGCCGATCTGGTTGGGCGCGTCGCCGAGCACGGCGACGAACTCTTCCATCGCCACCGACACCAGCCCCGGATGCGCCACCCAGCCACCGTCGTAGCCGTCGGTGGCGTCGCGGCGCTTGTCCATGCGGATGCCCTCCATGGCCTTGGCGTTTTTCTCCGCGTCGTTCTTGATGGGGATGAGCGCGCTCATGCCGCCAATGGCTGGCGCGCCGCGCTTGTGGCAGGTCTTGAGCAGCAGCAGGGCGTAGGCGCGCATGAACGGCACCGTCATGGTGATCTGCGAACGGTCGGCTAGGCAGAAGTCGTGATCCACTTTGAACTTCTTG
>CALBRU010000246.1 GCA_937927695.1 uncultured Thiomonas sp.
CTGAGTTTTCCGTGCTCTTTGTCTGTATGGGCAATATCTGCCGCTCGCCAACCGCCGAGGGCGTATTTCGCGCCAGAGTGCGTGAAGCCGGGTTGGAAAAGCGGGTTCGCATCGATTCGGCTGGCACCCACGCCTTCCACGTGGGCTCGGCGCCCGATCGCCGCAGCCAGCGTCATGCGCTGGAGCGGGGCTACGACCTCTCCGGCCTGCGCGCCCGCGCGGTGGAAGACGCAGATTTTTCGAGTTTCGATCTGCTGCTGGCGATGGACTGGGACAACCTCGCCTTGCTGGAGCAGCGATGCCCGCCGCAGTTTGCGTCGCGCTGCCGATTATTTTTGAGTTTTGCGCCGCAGGCGCCGGTGGCCGCCGTGCCCGATCCGTATTACGGCACCGAGCGCGATTTTGAGCGGGTACTCGATTTGGTGGAGCAGGCCAGCGCGGGTTTGCTCGCCTTCATCGAAAAGCAGCTGGCGCAGCGGGTCTGAGGCGCCGCGGGTTCACTGCACTTCCTTGAACGGCAGGCGCTCTTGCAGGCTGTTCTGATGCTCGGCGAGGGCGGCTGATTCACGCTCCAAATAGTCTTCCACCGCCCGCGAAAACTGCGGGTGTGCCAGCCAATGCACCGAGCGGGTGGCCACGGGTTGCAGTCCGCGCGCCATTTTGTGCTCGCCCTGTGCGCCGCCCTCGAAGGTGGTGTAACCATGGGCCAGACACCAGGCGATGGGCTGGTAATAACACGCGTCGAAGTGCAGGGCCGGAATGTGGGCGACGGCGCCCCAGTAGCGGCCGTAGGCGATGCGGCTTTGCGGGTCGAGCAGGACGAGCGAGCTGGCCACGGGCTGGCCCTCTCGTTCGGCGATAAACAGCAGGCAGTGCTCGGGCATTTGGGCGCCGATGGTCTGAAAAAAAGCGCGGTTCAGGTAGGGGTCGGAGCCGTGCAGAGCGTAGGTCGTTTTATAGCAGCGGGTGAAAAAATCCCAGTGCGATTCGGTGATTTCTGCCCCGACAAGGGCGCGGAAACAAACTCCGGCATCGCGCACCTGGCGTTGCTCTTGTTTGATCTTTTTGCGTTTATCGTGCCGCAAACTGCCGATAAAAGCCTCGAAGTCGGGCCAGACTGCTCCACCTTCTGCGGGAGGATTGCGCCAATGAAACTGCAGGGTGGTGCGCTCTAACAAGCCGAGCGCTTCGCACCACTCGGCCTCCTGCGGGTCGAGAAAAAGAGCGTGCAGCGAACTGAATCCGCTGCGCCGGGCGATGGCCAGAATTTCGCCAAGCAGCGCTTTGCGCGCGGAGGCGTCGCGCCCCAGCAGCTTGGCGCCGCCCACGGGTGTGAAGGGCACGGCGAGCAGGAGTTTGGGGTAGTAGGGCAGGCCATGCTCGGCATAGGCTCGGGCCCAGGCCCAGTCGAAAACATATTCGCCGTACGAATGCGATTTCACATACAGCGCGCAGGCAGCGGCCAACGCGCCGCTGGCATCGCGCAGCGAAACGACGACAGGCCGCCAGCCGGTATCTGCGCCCACGCAGCCGCTTTGCTCCAGCGCGCTCAGCCAGACATGGCGTTGAAACGGCGTGGCGCCGGGCGTTGCGGCGACCAGGCTCTCCCAGTCGGCGGCGGGCAGTGCGCTCACCGCGTCCGACAACTCGGTGCGAAAATCCTCAGCCATGACTCTCCAACTCGCTGTTATTCAATGCAACCCGACCGTGGGCGATCTTGCGGGCAATGCGGCGCAGATCGCACGCCTGACGCGGCACGCCTATGCACAGGGCGCGCGCGTGGTCGTCACCCCGGAGCTGGCGCTGACCGGCTATCCACCGGAAGACTTGTTGCTGCGCCCGGCCTTTCTGCAAGCCAGTGCTGCCGCATTGAAGCAGCTTGCGCATGACCTGTCGGACCTGCCGGAATTGGCGCTGGTCGTCGGGCATCCCTTGGGGCTGGCCGCAGCCGAAGCGCCGCGGATCGCCTCGACCCAGCAGGCGGTGGCCTGCAATGCGGCCTCGCTGCTGCGGGGCGGCTTGGTCGAGGCGACCTATTGCAAGCACGAGTTGCCCAACTATCAGGTGTTTGATGAACGCCGTTATTTCGCGCCGGGCGATCAGCCGGTGGTGTTCGAGGCCGGTGGGACGCATTTCGGCATCAATATTTGCGAAGACGCCTGGCTGCCGCATGCACCGCGCACGGCCCGCGCGGCCGGCGCTCAGGTGTTGCTGGTGCTCAATGCCTCGCCTTATCACCGCGGCAAGACGGCTGAACGTGAGCGGGTGATGCGCGAGCGCTGTCTGGAAAACGGCATGGCGCTGGTCGCCTCGCAAATGGTGGGCGGGCAGGATGAGATCGTGTTCGACGGCGCGTCTTTCGTGCTCGACCGCACAGGCGATCTCGTGGCGCGGTCGCCGCAATTCGTCGAAGATATTTTGCGCGTCGATATTTCAGGCGGCGAGGTGCTCAGGCAGGCTCCCGCGCATGTGGCGCCGTTGATGCCCGACCATGCCGAGGTGTACGCCGCGCTTGTGCTTGGGGTGCGTGACTATCTGGGCAAGAACGGATTTCCGGGGGCGCTCATTGGGCTGTCGGGCGGGGCGGATTCGGCGCTGGTGCTGGCCATTGCGGTGGATGCGCTCGGCGCCGAAAAGGTGCGCGCGGTGATGATGCCGTCGCAATACACCGCGCAGATCTCGCTCGACGACGCCGCCGAGATGGCGCAGCGCCTTGGCGTGCAGTACGACGTGCTGCCCATCACCCCGTTGTTCGATGCGTTCCGCGCCACGCTGGGGCCGCTGCTGCGGGAGCACCCCGGCGACACCACGCTGGAGAATATTCAGGCCCGCATTCGCGGCACCTTGCTCATGGGCCTGTCGAACAACAGCGGGCGCATCGTGCTGACCACCGGCAACAAGAGCGAGATGGCCATGGGTTACGCCACGCTCTATGGCGACATGGCCGGGGGTTTTGCTGTCATCAAGGATGTGACCAAGACCTTGGTCTGGGAGCTGGCGCGTTGGCGCAACGCGCACGCGGCCGCAACGGGCGAGGCCGAGGTCATTCCGCGGCGCATCATCACCCGAGCGCCCAGCGCCGAGCTGCGCGCCGATCAGACCGATCAGGACAGCTTGCCTCCTTACGACGTGCTCGACGGCATTTTGCAGCGC
>CALBRU010000247.1 GCA_937927695.1 uncultured Thiomonas sp.
TCGGCCAGCCGCTGCACTTCTTCCGCCACCACCGAGAAGCCGCGACCGGCTTCACCGGCCGACGCGGCCTGGATGGCGGCGTTCAGTGCCAGCACGTTGGTCTGTTCGGTAATGTCGGAAATCAGCTCGGTGATTTCGCCGATCTCCTGCGACGACTCGCCCAGCCGCTTGATGCGCTTGGAGGTGTCCTGGATCTGCTCGCGGATGCTGTTCATGCCGTCGATGGAGTTGCGCACGGCGCGCTGCCCCTGCTCGGCGGCCTGCAGCGACTGGTTCGCCACCTCGGCCGATTGCTGCGCCTGAACCGACACCTGGTTGATGCGCTGCGCCATGTCGAGCACCGACTGGCCGGTTTCGCGAATCTTGTTGAGCTGTTCGTCTGCGCTTTGCATCAGCCGGTCGGAGGTGGTCTGGGCTTGCGCGGCGCCCTCGCCCACCTGGTCGGCGGTCTGCTGCACCTGTCCCACCAGGGTGCGGAGTTCTTCCACGGTGTAGTTCACCGAGTCGGCGATGGCGCCGGTGATGTCTTCGGTCACGGTAGCCTGCTGGGTGAGGTCGCCCTCGGCCACGGTTTGCAGTTCGTTCATCAACCGCAAAATAGCGGCCTGATTCGACTCATTGGTGCGCCGGGCTTCAAGCTCTTGACGCTCGGTTTGCCGACGCTGCAGTTCCACCAGTGAGGCGCGTTGGCGCGCCTCGTTGAGCATGATGTAGATCAGGTCGGTGGCGGCGATGATGGCCAGCAGGCCCAGCAGGGCGAGGAACAAAATCGCCGACCAGCTCACGCCGGTGCGCGAGGAATACAGGCTTTGCAGCTGATTGAGGTTGTCGTAGAGCTGGCCGGATGAGGCGAGCACCGCGTTTTGCGCCTCACGCGCCGAGGCCAGGCTAGGCAGGTTGGCCAGCAGGGTGCGAGCAGAGGCTTCGGTCTTGGTGTAGGTCTGGATCAGGTTTTGCAACTGCTGCCGTGCCTGCGGGTCGGTCAGGGCGGTGAGTTGCAGATCGGCGTTACCGTCCAGCAGTCCCTTGCTCAGCGCATTGAATGTGGTCAGATCCTTGCCGAGGGTGAATACGGCCTCGGGCCGCACGCCTTGAAACGACAGAAAAGCGTTGGCCGATTTGTCGATGCGCTGGGTCAGCATGGTGAGCTGGCTGGCGGCGTTGATATTGCTCGCTGACCCTTTTTGCTGCAGCAGCAGCGAGGTCAGGGTTTGCGCGCTGTCGAGCAGGGCGTCGGTCTGGCGGTTGATGTCGGTGAGCTGCTGCGCAGTCGTCGTCAGCACACCTTCCTGCTTGGCGAGCAGGTCGGCGTTTTTCACGCTGGTCTCGGTTTCCGGGCCAATCTTGTCGAGTAGCGCCTGACCGCCAGCGGGCACGCTGGTTTGCTGCAGGACGGCGACTTCCGATTTCAGGGCCTCGGCGCTGGAACGCACGGTGGCGAAAGCTTCTTTATTGCCCAGCAGCGCCGCGTTCATCGAACGTGCCAGACGCTGTGACTGGGTCAGCGCCGAGCCGGAGGCTTCGAGCTGCCGCGCCGAGTCGGACGTTCCGCGCAGCACCACAATCAGGGTCAGACCGAGCAGCACCAGCGAGATGATGAGCAGCACGCCGAAAAAGCGCTGCTGCTGGGGCAGCATCATGCGGCTGATCATCGGCAGCCGCAGAATCAGCGGGCGGTTGCCCTGGGCTTGATGCAGTGCGCTGGCCGGATCTCCGATGCTGGAATCGATCTGCAGGGTTTCCTGTCCACCCCGACCGAGCGCCGTCGGCGCGATTTCGGTGTCGCTTGACGATTCGTTGTTTTTCGTTCCGAAAAGGGACGAGAGTAAGGACATGACCGCTCCGTAAAACGTGATGAAGTTAAGGATGCAAACCGGCAGATGACGGTTGACTAAAAACAGGTGCAGCGCAGTGAAAGGAAATTCAGCAAATTCAGCAAAATCGCGCGCGATCGAAATTTCAGGTGACGCTCAGGAATTGTTCGTTTTCGGCCAGAGCCAGCAGGTCGACTTCATGCCAGAGGTTCTGTTCGGCATCGCGATAAGTGGTTCCCAGCCAAGGGTGCAGCCCTTCACCAAGCTCCTCCTTTTGAAAGCCGAGAACTTTCTGTAGTTGATCCGGGTTGCGCAGCCCGACCAGTTGATCGACCAGCAGGGCGGTGTTGATGTCGAGCGCCGGGGCGAACTGGATGAGTCGGGCCTGCGGCGTCAGGGCAGCGGCGCCTTCGCCCATGAACCGGCCCAGATGCACCACGCCGCAGACCTGGCCCCGCAGACTGACCAGACCCAGGAACCAGGGCAGGGCGTGCGGCAGCGGGGCGCAGTGCTGCATGGGCGAAATCTCGCCCGAGAACTCCAGGGGCAGCAAAAAGCGCCACTGCCCCGCCAGCACAGCCAGCCAGCGTGAAGGGGCTTGCCCGCTTTGCGCGGCCGTCAGGCGTTGTGCGAGATGGGTCTGAAATTCGCGCAGCGAGGCTCTGGACATGGGCGGAGACGTTGGTTGGAAGACGTAGCGGTGCGTACGAGTGTGAGCTTCAGGCGATGGCGCGGATCTTGTCGAGCAACTCGGTGGCGTTCACTGGCTTGATGACATAGTCGGACGCGCCTTGACGCATGGCCCAGACCTTGTCGGTTTCGAGCTTCTTGCTGGTGCACATGATGACGGGAATGCCTGAGTAAGCGGGGTCGCGCGTGATCTGTCGGGTGAGTTGAAAGCCGTTCTGGCCGGGCATCACCACGTCCATCAGAATCAGATCGGGCTTCACGGCCGCGAGCATGGCCAGCGCCTGCTCGCCGTTTTCCGCCGTGTTCACCGCAAAGCCGTGCTTGGTGAGCAGGTCGGAGAGGAAATACAGCTCGGTCTTGGAATCGTCAACGATGAGAATATTGTGTACGGGCATGGCGGATGAAAAGAAGAGCGAGAAGAGCGAAAAGAGCGAGAAGGGCGATCAGGAGCCGGTCGCAGCAGCAGGTGGGTTGGCGTTCAGGTGCCGCTTGACCGCGTCGAGCAGTTGATCTTTGGTGAAGGGCTTGGTCAGATAGTCTTGCGCGCCGACCATGCGGCCGCGCGCCTTGTCGAACACGCCGTCCTTGCTGGAGAGCATGACCATGGGGATATGGGAAAACTTGCCGCTGCGGCGGATGACGGCCACGGTCTGATAGCCGTCGAGCCGGGGCATCAGAATGTCGCAGAAAATCAGGTCGGGCTCGTGGTCGTTGACCTTGGACAAGGCGTCAAAGCCGTCTTCGGCGAGCAGCACCTCATAGCCGGCCTGCTTGAGAAAAATCTCGGCGCTGCGGCGGATGGTGTTGCTGTCATCGATGACCAACACTTTGAATGGGCTGGTAGGCGCAACCATGCACATCCTTTGCAAAAGGGGAAAAGGAAAAACGCTGAAAAAAGCTGCGGTGACTTGCCGTTCCCGATTAAACCGGCACCTTCTCAAAAAATGACGCCGTCTAGACCGGCACCATTTCGAAATCTTCTTTGCGCGCACCGCACTCGGGGCAGGTCCAGTTCATTGGCACATCGGCCCAACGCGTACCCGGTGCAATGCCGCTCTCTGGATGGCCCTCGGCTTCTGAGTAAATGAAGCCGCAGATCAGGCACATCCAACTGCAAAGTTCTTGTTTGTCCACAGCGTATCGGGGTAGAGGAGAAGATTCAACGATTCTATGGCGCGCTGTTGCATTTTGACCTACAAGACAAGCACGGCTGCGGAACATCAAGGCCATGGCAAGGTCGGTGCGGGGTCAGGCTTGCACCGACCTGCAGTCGCACTACCATGCCAGCATGATGACCGAATCCACAGAATCTCCCCCCGCCGTGATGTTTTTCAACGCGGCTGACCCCAGCGGCAGCGCGGGGCTCGCGGCCGATCTGGCGTCGTGCTCGGCCGTGGGCTGCCATCCCCTGCCGGTCACGACCGCGCTCTGGGTGCGCGACACCGCGGAAATTTTCGACACCATCGACATCGAGGCCGACGCCGTGGTGGAGCAGGCGCGGGCCGTGCTCGAAGACGTCGAGATCTCGGCCTGGAAGGTCGGCTTTCTCGGCAGCGTCGACGTGGTCAATGCCGTGGCCGAACTGCTGGCTGACTACAGCCAGGTGCCGCTGGTCACCTATGCCAGCAATTTCCACGTGCTCGAGGAGTCGCAGACCGATGACTACATCAAGGCGATGCAGGATCTCATCCTGCCGCAAACCCGCGTGCTCACCGGCAACCAGAGCGCGCTCACCCAGTTGTTGCTACCCGAGTGGGAGGGCGAAGCGCCGCCCACGCTCGATGCGCTGATGCAAAAGTCACAGCAGCTCGGCGTGCAATACCTGCTGGTGACAGGAATCGTGGCCAGCGAGGGCAGGGTGGAGAACGTGCTGATGAGCCCGCGGCGGGTGTTGCTGCGCGAGAGTTTCGAACTGTTCGAGGCAGGGTTCACCGGCGCGGGCGATACCTTGTCGGCGGTGCTCACCGCGATACTCGCCAATGGCGCCAAGCTCGATCAGGCGGTGCATGAGGCCATCGAATACCTCGATCATTGCCTCGATTTCGGCTACCGCCCCGGCATGGGGCAGGTGGTGCCCGACCGCTTCTTCTGGGCGCAGCCCACCGAGGAGGAAGACGACATGCCGGACGAGCCGGGCACGCCGACCTTGCAGTGACCTCGGGGACGTTTGGCATTCCGCGGTCCGAGCGCCTGTCAAACAACCTATATCCCGTTTTCTTCTCATCGCCCTGCTAGTCGGGGCGATGTCCGTTCAAGAAAGAGCACCATGTCCATCACGAATCAGCAACTGTTCGATCGCGCCCAGCGCACCATTCCCGGCGGGGTCAACTCGCCGGTGCGCGCATTTCGCCAGGTCGGCGGCGTGCCGCGCTTCATCGACCGCGCCGAAGGCCCGTACATGATCGACGCCGAAGGCACGCGCTACATCGACTACATCGGCTCCTGGGGGCCGATGATCGCCGGGCACGCTCATCCGGAGGTCGTCGAGGCGGTGCAGCGCGCCGCCACCCGCTCGCTGAGTTTCGGCGCGCCCACGGCCGACGAAATCGACATGGCCGAAGCCATTTGCAAGCTCATGCCTGCGGTCGAAATGGTGCGCCTGGTGTCCAGCGGCACCGAAGCCGGCATGAGCGCCATTCGCCTGGCGCGCGGCTTCACCGGGCGCGACGCCATTGTCAAGTTCGAAGGCTGCTACCACGGCCATGCCGACAGTCTGCTGGTCAAGGCCGGTTCGGGCTTGCTGACCTTCGGCAATCCCAGCTCCGCCGGGGTGCCTGCCGATCTGGCCAAGCACACGCTGGTGCTGGAGTTCAACAACATCGCCCAGATCGAGGAATTGTTTGCCCGGCAGGGACACGAAATCGCCTGCGTGATGGTGGAACCCATCGCGGGCAATATGAATTTCATCCGCGGCACACCGGCCTGGCATCAGCGCCTGCGCGAGCTCTGCACCGAGCACGGCGCGCTGTTGGTGTGGGACGAGGTGATGACCGGTTTTCGCGTGGCGCTGGGCGGCGCGCAACAGGTGTATGGCATTCGTCCCGATCTGGTGGTGATGGGCAAGGTGATTGGCGGTGGCATGCCGCTGGCGGCCTTCGGCGGCCGCGCCGATGTGATGCACAAGCTCTCGCCGCTGGGCGCGGTGTACCAAGCTGGCACGCTGTCGGGCAATCCGGTGGCGGTGGCTGCTGGTATGGCACAACTGCGCCTGATCCAGCAGCCAGGGTTTTACGAGCGCCTGAGCGCAGCGACGCAAAAGCTGATGCGCGGCCTGGACGCCGCCGCTGCACGGCACGGCGTGACTTTCCGCACCGACAGCGAAGGCGGCATGTTCGGCTTTTATTTCGCCGCCGATCTGCCGCGCAACTATCCCGATATGGCGACAGCCGACGTCGAGGTATTCAAGCGCTTTTTCCACGCCATGCTCGACCGCGGCGTGTATCTGGCGCCGAGTATGTACGAGGCGGGGTTTGTCTCCGCTGCGCACGACGATGCGGTGATCGAGGCCACGCTGCAGGCGGCAGATGGTGCGTTTGCGGACATGAGCAAGGGTTGATTGGCGCTTAGCGCGGAATCTGCACATCCCACAGCCGCGCGGCAATCACGGCGGTGCGGCCGTTCATGTAAGGCGAGTACAGGCGCTTCTGATAAATGCGCGGAGCGGGCAGCATGACGGCCAGCCGCGCCGCCTGCGCCGGGCTGAGGCGGGCGGCGCTGGTGTGAAAGTAGGTTTGCGCGGCGGCTTCGGCACCATAAATGCCGTTGCCCCATTCCACGCTGTTGAGGTAGATCTCCAGAATGCGGCGCTTGCCCAGGATGCCTTCGAGCATGAAGGTGATGATGAGCTCCTGGCCCTTGCGCAGGTAGTCGCGCTCGGGGGAGAGAAACAGGTTTTTGGCGAGCTGCTGGGTGATGGTGGAGCCGCCGACGACTCTTCCGCTGCGCTCGAAGCGGCGACTGTGGTTGCGATCCCAGGCGTTTTTAATGGCGTCCCAGTCCACGCCGTCGTTGGTGAGGAAGGTTGAATCTTCCGAGGCGACCACGGCGCGTTTGAGGTAAGGGCTGATGGCGTCGTAAGGCGCCCAGTCGTGCTTCCAGGGCACGGTGGCGCCGCTTTTGAGGATGCGCAGTTGGGCCGCGCGCATGAAGGTGGTGCTGGACGGCGGGATCACCGTCCACAGCGCGATGCGCAGGGCGAAATAGCCTTGCAGCACCAGGCCGGAAAGCACGAACAGCCAAAGCAAGCGGCGCCACAGCGGCGCGGAAGTGCGCGGGCGCATGGTCAGGATCGGCGGGTGGATGTGCGGGCGGCGGCGAGTTCGGCGCGCAGCGTGGCCAGCACCGGGGCGGTGGCCGGCGCTTCGCCATGCCACAGGGTGTAGCTCTGCGCGGCTTGTTCCACCAGCATGCCCAGCCCGTCCCAGGCGCTGGCGCCCGCGGCGCGGGCCTGCGCGACAAAGGGGGTGTCGTGCGCGCCGTACATCATGTCGTAGGCCCACTGCGCGGGGCGCAGCACGCCGTCCGGCAGATCGAGCGCGCGGCCGTCGAGACTGGCGGCGGTGGCGTTGATGACACCATCAGCCCAGTGTGTCGGCGGTTCGAGCACCACCTGCAGATCGGCGCCGTGCTGCGCGGCCAGAGCGCTGTGGCGCGCGGCCAGGGCTTGGGCCTTGTCGGCGCTGCGGTTCCACAGGGCGATGGCGCGCGCGCCTGCTTTGAGGAGCGGGCCGAGTACGCCACTGGCCGCGCCTCCGGCGCCGAGCAGCAGCACGCGCTGCCCCTGCAGCGGGTGGTGGGCATCGGCGGCCAGCACGCGGGCCAGATCGCGCACCAGGCCGATGCCGTCGGTGTTGTCGCCCCACAGGCCGCCTTCGTCCCAGCCGAGGGTGTTGACCGCCTGCGCCAGTTGCGCCGCCGGGCTGCGGCGCACGCACAGGCGCCAGGCGTCGAATTTGAACGGCACCGTGATGTTGGCGCCCCGGCCGCCTTCGGCATGGAAGGCGTCGAGAGCGGCTTCGAAACCATCCACCGGGGCGAGCCGGGCCTCATAGCGCAGCGCCGTGCCGGTTTGCTCGGCGAACAGGGCGTGAATGCGCGGCGAGCGGCTGTGCGCGATGGGATTGCCGAACACGGCGTAGAGCGGGGGCGAAGTCATGGGCATGTCTGCGTGCTCAGGGTGTGGCTTGCGCCGGGCTTTGCGGAGCCTGCACCGCCGTTTCCAGACCCTGCGTGCGGGTGAAGCGGAAACGCGAGATCACCACGATTTGATCGGCCTGCTTGAGCATGCCCTCGGTGAACCGGCCATAAGGCTGCGCAGCCTCGACAATGGCGCGCGCCTGACGGTCGAGCGTGGGATTGCCTGAGCTTTGGACGATTTCGGTGGAAACCAGCCGACCATTGGCGGCTATGGTGATGGACATGATGAGGCTGCCGTACAGCTTGTTGCCCCCGCTTTGCGGAAACTCGCGCGTGCCCAGTGTTTCGATCTTGGTGCGCAGCTTGTCGTAATACAGCGCGTAGGCGGCTTCGCGGGTGGACGGGCCGATGAAGCGGCGGCGCGGTTTGGCGTTCTGCTGCTGAATCTGCCGCTCGATGGCGCCCAGCATGTCGAGCAACTGCCGCCGTTTCTGCTCCAGCGCCTGTTGTTTGGCCGGATCGTTTTCCTGACGCACGGTCTGCGCCAGTTGCACGATCTGCTGTCGCACCTGGGTGAGCAACTGCTGCTGCTTCTGCTCCAGCGCCGACAGGCTGCGCTGCTGGTTGATCGCCGCGTCGCCGTGTGAGACATTGGCGGTGAACGGCAGCGGCGTGGTGGCCAGACCCTTGTTGGCGTTCCCGCCGCCGTTGAGGTTGGCCTGGGCGATGGCTTGCGGTTTGGCCGGGGCGTCGTCGGTGCGCTGGTTCACCAGCACCACGTCGAGCGGCGCGTTGTCGAACATGCGGTTGAAGGTCTCGGGCGCCGCAAAGCGCAGGCTCAGCAGCGCCAGATGCACCCCGACCGAGGCGATCAGTGCCCAGTGCAAAGGGGTGAGGGAGCGCAGGCGGAGGGAGGGCACGGAGGGGGACGGGGCGGACCAGGCAGCGGCGATTTTACGAAGCCTGCTGCGCGGCGGGGGTGGCCGATTCGACGTCGGGCTCATCGGTATCGACCGCCACGCTGATGGGCGCAGCCAGGGCGACGGCTTCGTCGTCTTCCTCGCTGGCCTCGGCGCTGGCTTCGGTGTCAGCGGCCGCGGCTTGCTGCGGAGCGTCGAGCTGGCCGACCACGCGGCCAAACACCTCCAGGGTGATGAGGTCGGTGCCGGTGATCTGCACCTGCACCCGCGTGTTGCGCGGCAGGTCTTGCGCGCCCACGGCGGTGAACACCAGCGGCAGGCCGTCCACGCGCACCGCGCCTTCGCGCAGCACGCTGGCCTCAAACGTGTCGAGCCCTTGCTGGGCCAGATACCGCAGCGTCCAGTAGCGTTCCAGCGCCGACTGGTGGGTGGAGTAAGCCTTGTAGGTGTCTTCGAACGATTCGACGATGGCGTACAGCAGCGGGTCGCGCGGCTTGAACGGCGCCTGCAGCAGCGCGGTCTTGCCGAAGCGGGCGCAGGCGATGAGCTGGCCCTGGTTGAGCAGATCGACATAGCGCCGCAGCGGTGAGGTGCACCAGGCGTATTGCGCCACGCCCAGCCCCTGGTGCGGCGCGGGCTTGATGCCCATGCGGGTGCGCAGATTGGCGCCGAAACCGCTCTGGCTGCGGTAGATGCCGGGCATGCCCAGTTCGGCCAGCCAGCCGCCCCAGGTGGCGTTGGCCAGAATCATCAACTCGGCGACGATGGTGTCGAGCGGCGCGCCGCGGCGTCGCGGCTCGATGCGCACAGTCGCGTTTTCCGCGCCTTGTTCCAGGCCGTCGATGCGGAAGGTGTAGTCCACCCCGCCGATGCGCTCGGGTTTGCCGCGCACCTGTTCGCGGCCGCGCTTGAGTTGCTGCGCGAACGTCCACAGCCACGCCAGCTCTTTGGCGTGGGGGTAGCTTTGCGTCGCCGGGTCGGCGGCGAGGGCTTCTTCTGTGATTAGTGCGTCGAGCTGGTCGTGGCGCAGATTGCTGGCCATGCGCACCTGCTCCACGCGG
>CALBRU010000248.1 GCA_937927695.1 uncultured Thiomonas sp.
CCACGCCCTGCAGCGCGGCGGCCTCGAAGCGGCCCTGGCGCAGCAACGCTTCCATGCTGCGGCACACTTGCTCCCAAGCGTCGGTCGGCACCCGTTGGTGGATGCCGCGATCGGCCACGATTTCCACGTCCCGCTCGGCCAGCAGCAGGTAGATCAGCACCCCGTCGTTATGCTCCGTATCCCAGACGTGCAGGTGCGAGAACACCTCGATGGCGCGCTCGCGGGCGCTCAGGCCGCGCCAGAGTTCGGGCAGATCGAGCGCGCCTTCAACCGCAAAGCGGATTTCGCCGCCGTGCGCCTGCTCAGCCGCGTAGATGGCCTTGGCAATGGCGCCCAGCGTGGCTTGCGGAAACGCCCGGCGAGTTTGCCAGGGCGCAAAGCGCAGGTGTCGCAGCAGACGGGAGCAACGCATCTCACCACCGGCCTGAAGCGCCGCCTCCACCAAAACCACCGCCGTCGCCGCTGAATCCGCCCGAGCCGCGGCCGCCGCCGAAGCCGCCGCCGAAGCCACCACCGCCCAGTCCGCCCGGCCCACCTCCCAGGCGTATCCCGCTGAACACGGCGAGGAAGGCGAGCGCGCCGAAGGTCAGCCCCAACAGCACTGAGCCGACGAGCCACCACCCCACGCCGCCTGCGATCAGTCCGCTCAGCCCGGCGCCGACGGTGCGGCCGAGCACGCTGCGCAGCACCGAGCCCAGCACGACCGCGCCGATCAACACCATGAAGCCGATTTCCTGCGCGCCGGATCGGTCTGCGCCCGGCGCGGTGGCCTGCGGCGGCGGCAGTTGCTCGCCGTCGATCAGCTTCATGAGTTGTTGCACGCCAGCCTGCAGTCCGGCGAAATAGTTGCCCTGCTTGAACTGCGGGGTGATGACCTCGGCGATGATGCGCTTGGCGATGGCGTCGGGAATGGCGCCCTCCAGCCCGTAGCCGACTTCGATGCGCATGGCGCGGTCGTCCTTGGCGACGAGCAGCAGCACGCCGTCGTCCTGCGCCTTGCGGCCCAGCTTCCAAGCATCGGCCACGCGAATGCTGTATTGCTCGATGGCTTCCGGCGCGGTGCTGGGCACCATGAGGATGGCGATTTGGCTGCCTTTGCGCGTAGCGAAGGCCCGCAGTTCCTGATCGAGCGTGGCGGTCTGCTCAGCGGTGAGGGTGCCGGTGAGGTCGGTGACCGGCGCAGTGAGCGCGGGCACCGGCGCCAGCGCGGCCCAGACCAGCGTGCCAAGGCCGCACAGCAGCAGCGCGGCCAGCCAGCGCTTCCAGATTACGCGCAACAGCGTCATGCCGACTTACTTGGACGGGGCCGGCGCGGGGGCTGAGCCGCCGAAGTCCACCTTGGGCGCCACCGAAATGGCTTTCTCGTTCTCCACGGTGAAGCTGGGCTTGACCTTCATGCCCACCACCATGGCGGTGAGGTTGCTGGGGAACTGGCGCACCAGGTTGTTGTAGTTCTGCACGGCTTCGATATAGCGCATGCGGGCCACGGCGATGCGATTCTCCGTGCCTTCGAGCTGGGCCTGCAGATCGCGGAATACGCCATCGGCCTTGAGCTGCGGATAGTTTTCGGACACCGCGATCAGCCGCGACAGGGCGCTGGTCATCTGCGCCTGCGCTTCCTGAAACTTGGCAAAGGCGGCCGGATCGTTGATGAGTTCGGGCGTGGCCTGGATCTGGCCGACTTTGGCGCGCGCCTCCGTCACTTGCACGAACACGTCTTTCTCATGCGCCGCGTAACCCTTGACCACGTTCACCAGATTGGGCACCAGATCGGCCCGGCGCTGATACTGGTTGAGCACTTCGGCCCAACTCGCTTTGATCTGCTCGTCGGACGACTGCAGGGCGTTGTAGCCGCAGCCGCTCAGGCTCAGCAGGGCGGCGGAAAGCAAGATGAAGGATATCCAGCGGCGCATGAAAGAGTCTCCGCAAAAAAAAGAACAAACACGGGAAGAAACACGTTGAAACAAGAGTGCGAAGCATATCGCCGGAATGTTCCGCTCCGGGGCGAGTCGGGGGTATGCTGCATCCCTGCAAAAAATCGCCGCGCCCATGAGTACCCCACGGTCCGCCGAGCTCGATCTCGGTATTCACACCCAACCGCCCCAGCACCTCGACTTTAGCGAGACGCAGCATCCGCTCGAAGTCCTGGCGCATGAGGGCGATGCGGCCGCGCAAGAGTGGCTGGGCGCGCACTATCACGATCGCAAGGACTTTGTTCATGCGGCGCATTGGTATCGCAAGGCGGCCGAACAGGGTTCCGCCGGGGCCCGGTACAACCTGGGCTGGCTTTACGTTCACGGACGCGGCGTGGAACAAAGCGATGCGCAGGCGCTGGCCCTTTGGCAGCAGGCCTGCGAAGCGGGTTTGGCTCGGGCGATGAATGGTCTGGGATTTTTGTACGAGCATGGGCGCGGCGTGCCTCGCAGCGACGCGCAGGCCCAGGTCTGGTATCAGCGTGCCGCAGAGGCGGGCGACGCGGCGGGCCAGTGCAATCTGGGCATTTTTCTGCTCAACGGACGTTGCGGCCCGGCCGATCCGTCGGGCGCTGCCGCGATGTTCTCTCTTGCTGCGCATCAGGGTCATCGTGAAGCCTGCTACCGCTATGGACATCTGTTCGTCACCGGCCAGGGCGTCGAGCAGGACGATGCGCAGGCCGTGGCCTGGCTGCGCAAGGCCGCTGAAATGGATATGCCCGAGGCGCAACGCGAGCTTGCCGCGCTGCTGGCGATGGGCCGGGGCGGTAGTCTCGACTACACCCAGGCGGCCGGCTGGTACCAGCGGGCGGCGGAGCTGGGCGATGCGCAGGCGCAGTTCGGTCTCGGTGTGCTGTACTACCGTGGGCTGGGCAAGCTGCCTGACGTCGAGAAAGCGCGGCATTGGTGGACGCTGGCCGCCGAGCAAGGTGAGGAACGCGCCCGAAAAAATCTGGCGCTGCTGGCCAAGGGCGTGAGGCGTTGACATGCCCTTACTGACCGATCTGCGCCGTCTGCGGGTGGACCCCGAAGACAACCTCGATCTCTCGGATCGTGCCACGCAGATCGACCTGCCGGGCGACCCCTCCAAAGACGAGATCGAGGCCGAACTCGACCGCCTGCGCAGCCAGATCGGCGAGCTGCAGGACGCGATGTTCACCCGCCGCGAGCAAGCTCTGCTGGTGGTGTTGCAGGGCATGGATTCGGCGGGCAAGGACAGCACCACCAAGGCAGTGTTCACCGGGGTGAATCCGCTGGGCATTCGCGCTGCGTCGTTCAGCGTGCCCACGCCGCAGGAACGGCGGCACGACTTTCTCTGGCGGGTGCATGCGCAGGTGCCTCCGCTGGGCTGCATCGGCGTGTTCAACCGCAGTCATTACGAGGAACCGGTCATCCGCCGGGTGCACGGCGAGTTGAAAAACGGGGAGATGAAGCGCTATCTGCGGCAGATCACCGATTTCGAGCAGATGCTGGCGGAATCGGGTACGGCCATCGTCAAGTGTTTTCTGCACCTGAGCGAAGGCGAGCAGCGTGAGCGCTTGCAAGAACGCATCGACAACCCGCTCAAGCACTGGAAGTTCGACCCCTCCGATCTGCAAGAGCGGCAGTATTGGAAGTCGTATCAGGCCGCCTACAGCCAGGCGCTGGCGGCGACTTCCACTGCGCAGGCGCCCTGGTATGTGGTGCCGGCCGACCGCAAGCCGGTGCGCAATCTGATTGTGGCGCGTTTGGTGGTGCAGGCGCTCGAGGCGCTCAAAACCCCGGCACCCGAGCCCAAGCCCGAACTGATCGGGCTGAAGGTGGTTTGAGCTTGTTTACAGCATGCGGCGCAGGCTGCCGTCGCGCAGGATAAAGGCGTGGTATAGCGCTGCAGCGACGTGCAGGCCGATCAATCCGAGCAGCCCCAGAGCGACCACTTGATGCGCGTCGCCCAGCAGCTCAGCCCATGTGGCGTTGGCCGGAAGCAGCGCGGGCAGCGGCCATAGCCCCAGCCAATGCACCGGCCACTCGCGGGCGGACGCGGCCAGCCATCCCAGCAGCGGCAACAGCACGAATCCGGCATAGAGCAGCGCATGTGTGGCCTGGGCCGCAAGCGCCTGCCAGGCGGGCATCGGCGGGTGTGGCGGCGGAGTCTTGACCAGCCGCCACAACAGGCGCAGCACGAAAAGGGTGAGGATGGTTGTGCCCACGCCGATATGCCAGGTCGCCAGCGCATCTTCAGGCGCGCCGCGGTGATCGGTCATCAGCCAGGCCAGGGGATATTCCAGCAGGATCAGCGCCACGATGGCCCAGTGCAGCAGGCGGGAGACCGGGTGGTAGCGCACTTCGGGCAGGGCGATTGTGGACATAGTGAGCAAGGCCGCACGGGGCGGCGGCTGAAAATCAGATTGGCCACAACTTACCCGACCTCACTTAGCGCGGGCTGAGGTCGTCCCCCGGGCCGCCCCCGTGGGGCGCAAGGAGGCTGGGGTGGCTTGGATTGGCGTGAGGGCGGAACCACCATTGGGCCCGTGCGCACCGTATCCAGCGCCCGCTGTTTCAGTACCACCGTAAAACAGATTTCACCGATGTCACCGCCGGAAAAAATGAAACAGCCGGAACGCATCGCTGCGTTCCGGCTGCTGAGCCTGGATGAAGGTCGGGTTGAGCTCAGCCCGTGCCGCCCACGGTCACGCCGTCGATGCGCAGGGTCGGCTGGCCCACGCCGACCGGCACGCTCTGGCCTTCCTTGCCGCAGGTGCCCACGCCGCTGTCCAGGCGCAGATCGTTGCCGATCATGCTCACGCGGGTGAGCGCGTCAGGGCCGTTGCCGATCAGTGTGGCGCCTTTTACCGGGTAGAGCGGCTTGCCCTTCTCCACCCACCAGGCTTCGCTTGCGGAGAACACGAACTTGCCGCTGGTGATGTCCACCTGCCCGCCGCCGAAGTTCACCGCGTACAGGCCGCGGTCGATGCTGGCGAGGATTTCCGCCGGATCGCGGTCGCCCGCCAGCATATAGGTGTTGGTCATGCGCGGCATGGGCACGTTGGCGTAGCTCTCGCGGCGGCCATTGCCGGTGGGCGCGCGGCCCATCAGCCGGGCGTTGAGCATGTCCTGCATATAGCCCACCAGAATGCCGTCTTCGATCAGCACATTGCGCTGCGTCGGGTTGCCTTCGTCGTCCACATTGAGCGAGCCGCGCCGGTCGGGCAGGGTGCCGTCGTCAAGCACGGTCACGCCCTTGGCGGCCACGCGCTGGCCCATGCGGCCCGCGAACGCGCTCGATCCCTTGCGGTTGAAGTCGCCTTCCAGACCGTGACCCACCGCTTCATGCAACAGCACGCCGGGCCAGCCGGGGCCGAGCACCACGCTCATCTCGCCCGCAGGCGCGGGGCGCGATTCGAGGTTGACCAGCGCGGTGTTCACCGCCTCATCGACATATTTCGTAATGAGGGCGTCGTCGAAGTAGCCCAAGCTGTAGCGCCCGCCGCCGCCCGACGAGCCGGACTCGCGCCGTCCGTTCTGCTCAACGATCACGTTCACGCTCAGGCGCACCAGCGGGCGCACGTCGGCGGCGAGCAGACCGTCGGAGCGCAGCACCAGCATCACATCGTGCTCGCCGCCCAGGCTGGCCATGACCTGCACCACGCGCGGGTCTTTGGCGCGCGCCAGCCGGTCCACCTTTTGCAGCAGCGCCACCTTGGCGTTGGAATCGAGCGCGTAGAGCGGGTCGGTCGCGCCGTAGAGCACCCGCGCCGCGCTGTGGCGTGTGTCGCTGGGCATTTTGGCGCTGCCCTTGCCCGCGCGAGCAATGCTGCGCACCGTGTCGGCGGCTTCGAGCAGGGCCAGCTCGGAAATGTCGTCGGAATAGGCGAAGGCGGTCTTCTCGCCCTGCACCGCGCGGATGCCAAAGCCCTGTTCGATGTCGAAGCTGCCCGACTTCACCAGGCCTTCTTCCAGGCTCCAGCCCTCGGAGCGGGTGTATTGCAAATAGACATCGGCGTAGTCGAGCTTGTGCTCGAACACCTTGCCCAGCGCACGCTGCAAGGCGGATTCATCGATCTGATAGGGGTCGAGCAAGACGCGGCGCGCCTCGTTCAGGCGCAACAGCGCGGGTTCGGTCATCATGTTCATGCGCCCGATTGTAGGAACAGGAGCATGTCCCTGCGCGCAGGGCGGTTCAGGTGCGCCTCGGCTTTGGCCGAGCGTTCAGGCCGAGGCGACCCAGTCGCCCGACTTGCCGCCGTGCTTCTCCAGCAGGCGCACGCCGTCGATGGTCATGCCGCGGTCCACCGCCTTGCACATGTCGTAGATGGTGAGCAGGCCGATCTGCACGGCGGTGAGCGCTTCCATTTCCACGCCGGTGCGGCCGCGGGTTTCCGCGGTGACGGTGACGTGGATGCTGCTGTCCTGCGGCTGCCGCTCGAAGTCCACCGCCACGCGGTTGAGGGCGATGGGATGGCACAGGGGAATGAGGTCAGCGGTGCGCTTGCTCGCCATGATGGCGGCGGTGCGGGCGATGCCGATGACGTCGCCCTTCTTGGCGCTGCCGCTTTGCACCAAGGCAAAGGTGGCGGGCTGCATACGGATGCAGCCGGTGGCCACGGCCACGCGATGCGTTTCATCCTTGGCGCCGACATCGACCATATGCGCCTGGCCTGCGGCGTCGAAATGAGTGAGACCGGTGGTGGATGCGCTGCTGTTGCTCATGGGGCGTTCGGGGCAGTGGAGGCGGCGTGCACCTCCTGGTTGATGGCGTCGCGCAGGCGGCGGGCTTCGCGACGGGCGGCATCGACAAAATCGCGCCCGTTGCTGGCGTAGAGCACGCTGCGCGAGGCGTTGATGAGAAAGTTGCCGCGCGCCGCGCGCACGGTTGCCGCGAGGTCGCCGCCTTGCGCGCCGATGCCGGGGATGAGCAGCGGCGCCTCGGGGGCGACGGCGCGGATGCGTTCGATGTCCGCCGGGTTGGTGGCGCCGGCCACCAGGTCGTTCTGCCCGTAGCGATTCCAGTCGTGTGTGGCCAGCCGCGCCACGCGCTCGAACAGCAGCTCATCGCCCAGGTGGGCCGAGGCGCCTGCGGCCGAGCTGGTGTTCGATGCGGCAAGCGGCAGGGTCTGCAGATCGGCGCCGCCGGGGTTGGAGGTGCGGCACAGCACGAACAGCCCGCGCTCGGGGTAGTGCAAATAGGGTTCGACCGAATCGAAGCCCATGTAGGGCGACAGCGTCAGCGCGTCGGCGTTGAAGCGCACGAAGGCCTCGCGGGCGTACTGCTCCGCGGTGGCGCCGATGTCGCCGCGTTTGGCATCGAGGATCACGGGCACGCTCGGCGCGGCCTTGCGGATATGGGCGATGAGTTGTTCGAGCTGGCCCTCCGCGCCCAACGCCGCAAAGTAGGCGATCTGCGGCTTGTAGGCACAGACCAGATCGGCCGTGGCATCGACGATGGCGGCGCAGAAGTCGAACAGCCGCAGCGGGTCGTTGGTCCAAGGCGCCGGAAAGCGCGAGGGCTCCGGGTCGAGACCGACGCACAGCGCCGAATTGTTGCGCTCGGCGGCCTCTTGCCACTGGTGGATGAAGGAGGGGCGGGTCGTCATGATGCGGCGCATTGTAGGCAGGGGTATTGACGCCGCCTTGACGGCCTTGCAACTACCATGATGCTGTTCCAGGAACACGCCCCGTCATGCAACCCAGCCGCCGCCGTTTTCTAGCTTCCTCACTGGCCTTGACCGGCATGCCGCTTCTGGCCCGGGCGCAGCAGATCGGACTGGGCGCAACGGGGGCGCTGCCGACCAGTGTGGCGCAGGCGCTGGAGACGGCGCGTATTCCGCAGCAGTCCTGCGCGTTCGTGCTGCAAGCGCTCGATAGCCCGTCGCCCCAGATCGCGTTCAACGGCGCCGCGTTGATGAACCCGGCCTCCGTGCTCAAGCTCGTCACCACCTACGCGGCCCTGCGCATTCTCGGCCCGGCCTATGTGTGGAAGACGCCGGTGTACGCCACGGGGCCGATCCGCACCGGGGTGCTGCAGGGCGATCTGGCCTTCGTCGGCAGCGGCGACCCGCATCTCATGGCCAACAACTTGTGGAGCATCGCGGTACGGCTGCGCGATCTGGGCATCCGCCGCATTCGCGGCGATGTGCTCATCGACCGTCAGGCTTTCGATCTTCCGCCGCACAACCCCGCCGCCTTCGACGGCGACGCCACCGCCCCCTACAACGTCGGCCCCGACCCCTTTCTGGTGAACTTCGGCGTGCTGCGCTTGGGCTTCGTGCCCGACGCTCAGGGGCAACAGGTGCGCGTCACGGTGGAGCCGCCGGTGGCGGGCTTCGATCTGCGCGAAGCACCCAAGCTCACCTCTGCGGCCTGCGGCAACTGGAAGGACAAGTTGCGCGCCGACTGGAAGCAGCCCTTCGCGCCGCGCTTCGCCGGGGGCTTTGCGGCCGCCTGCGGGCCGCAGACCTGGAATATCGCCCCCGAAGTGAGTGACAACGCCTATGTGCACCGACTGCTGGGCGCGCTGTTTGCGCAGGTCGGCATCGATTGGAAGGGGCGGGTTCGCACCGCCAACCTGCCTGCGGGCGCCACCGAACTGACCGTGTGGGACTCACCCGCGCTCGCCGTGCTGGTGCGCGACATCAACAAATACAGCAACAACGTCATGGCGCAGCAGGTGTTCCTCACCCTGGCGCTGCAGGCCGGTGCGCAGCGCGCGACTTGGGGCCTAGCGCAGCAGGCGGTGGAGCAGTGGTTGTCCACCCACAACTTGTCCATGCCCGGTCTTGTGCTGGACAACGGCTGCGGCCTGTCGCGCATCGCGCGCATTTCGGCGGCGGATCTCAATGCGCTGCTGCGCGCTGCGTGGAACAGCCCGGTCATGCCCGAATTCGTGTCATCGCTGCCCTTGGCCGGAGAAGACGGCACGCTGCGCCGCCATTTCCGCGATCCTGACACCGCTGGCCGCATTCACGCCAAGACCGGCAGCCTCGACGGCGTGTTGTCTCTGGCCGGGTATGCGCAAACCCGCGCCGGGCAGCGCTACACCTTTGCCGCGCTGGTGAACGACCCACGTGCCGGCGGCGCCTGGCCTGCGCTAGAAGCCTTCATCAACGGCTTCATGCAGACGGCTTGAGCGCGTCCTTCGCCGACCCTTTATTCGAGAGCTCCTCATGGCCTTTTATCCCACCGATCTCATCGGCTACGGAGCGGCGTTTCTCACCACCGTGTCTTTCGTGCCGCAGGCCTGGCTGACGGTTCGCACGCGCGATGTTTCGGGGATTTCGCTCGGCATGTACACCTTGTTCACCGCAGGCGTGGCGCTCTGGCTGGCTTATGGCGTCATCCAGCGGAGTTGGCCCCTGGTGGGTGCCAACGCGGTGACTTTTCTGCTGGCGCTGGTCGTGCTGATCATGCGACTGCGTTATGGCGCGCGGAAAGTGGCTTGATCCGTTGTTTTGCTGCGCCGCAGCGAGCGCTTCGATACCTCACTTAGACAGATCATCGGGCGTCACTTCGATCTTCCTTGGATCGTCCAAAAACTTGTAAGTAATTTGGTGGTTTTGAAGTTTTAATTCCATCAAAATTGCTTTACAATCTACCCATTGATATTTTGATTCAATGAGTCTCCAGAAATATCACTACAAGTAGCGAGTTCTATTTGTGCCTTCTGGTGTGCCCCCTGGCCTGCGCGGGCCAGAAATTTCTCGTTCGTCTCCTGGACGGCATAAGGGGTTCAAGCCAACCCCGCGTTTCATGGCATTCGCTCTGAATGCCCCCCGGCCGCGTTTGCACGCGCGGCCACCCAGTCGCCACGCCCCGCCTTGCCGGGCGTCCTGAAATTGGACAACCTCCTGGGTTGCCCACGACCTTGGGAGAGTCCATGCAAAACTCTGCTTCATCATTCAGCTTCGGCAAGTCGACCCCTGCCCCCGTCGTGGCCGTGATCGGCGCTGGCGCGTGGGGCACGGCACTGGCCTGTGCCCTGCGGCGCGGCGGGCTGGAGGTGCGCCTGTGGGCGCGTCGCCCCGATCTCACTCACGCCATCGCCACCCAGGCGCGCAATCCGCGTCATCTGCCGGAACTGGTATTGCCTGCGGGCCTGAAGGCAAGCAGCCAGATGGCCGAGGTGCTGGACGGCGCCGACGCGGTGTTCATGGCGGTGCCGTCGGCGGCGCTGCGCGAGGTGGCGCGCGCCGCCTCGCCTTTGCTGCAGCGGCGCGCTGTGGTGTTGGCCGCCTGCAAAGGGATCGAGCGCGACAGCGGCGCGCTGATGACTCAGGTGTTGCAGCAGGAGTTGCGGCCGGGCGTGCTCATCGGTGCGATCGGCGGGCCGAGCTTTGCGCATGAGGTGGTGCGCGGGCAGGCTGCCGCGCTCACGGTCGGACTGCCTGCGCTGCGTCAGCGCGGTGCGGTCGATGTGCAGAGCCACGCGCAGCGGTTGATGGGGGCCTTGCGCGCAGCATTCGCCGCAGGTCAGGTGCAGCTTGAGGTGACGGACGACGCTATCGGCGTGCAGGTCGGCGGGGCGCTCAAAAACATGATCGCCATCGCCTGCGGCATGGCGATGAGCTGCGAGCAGGGCGAGAACGCGCGTGCGGCCATTCTCACCCGCGGCTTGCAAGACATGCGCCGGCTCACCCTGGGGCTGGGCGGCCGCCCTGAAACCCTGCTGTCGAGCGCGGGCGCGGGCGATCTGTTTCTCACGGCGTCGTCGGCGCAATCGCGCAACACCCGGCTGGGCATGCGGCTGGGGCGCGGCGAATTCCCAGACGGCGCGGGCGAGTTGGCCGAAGGCGTGATCAGTAGCCAGTCGGTGCAAATTCTGGAGCGACGGCTGGGTCTGCATTTGCAGGTGGCGGCTGCGGTGCGCGATGTGCTGGGGCGGCGTCAAACCGCAGACGATGCCTTGCGGCGCCTGTTGACTCAACCCGCGCAACAGGACGACTCACTCGGCTTGCCCGTCGCTTCGGGCGCGCATGCGCACCGCTTGCTGCGCGACACGCAGGGCTTGCGGCCCACCTTGTCCCGCGCGCAGTCGCGGCAGTCGCAATGAAGGAGATGTCCATGCCGCAAACCATTCTGGCCACCGATCTGGACGGCACCTTTCTGGGCGGCAACGAGGCGCAGCGCGCGGCCTTGTATGCCTGGATCGCGCAGCGCCGTAGCGAGATCGTGCTGATTTTTGTCAGCGGTCGCGGGCTCGATTTCATGCGCCAACTCGCGCGCGATCTACCGGTGCAGCCCGATCATGTGATTGGCGACGTGGGCACCAGCGTGGCGACCGGCGCCGACTTCACGCCCATTCCGGCCATCGATCATTGGCTCGACGCGAGCTGGCCTGGCGATCGCGTGCAGCAGATCGACGACATCGTCCGTCGGCATCCAGAGCTGCAGCCCCAACCGCCGCACGGCGGCCGTAGGCGCTCGTATTTTTACCGTCGCCCGGAGCCGGTGCAGGTGGCCGCGACTGAATTGCGGCGACTCGGCTTCGACACCCTGATGTCGGACAACCAGTATTTCGATGTGCTGCCGCGCGGGGTGCAGAAAGGCTCGACCCTGTTGCGCACCCTGGCCGCGCTCGGCCTGCCCGAACACCGCACCCTGGTGGCCGGCGACACCCTCAACGATCTGTCGATGTTCCAGACCGGCCTGACCGGCGTGGCCGTGAGCAACCGCGAGGCCGCGCTGGATCATGCCATCACGCCGCATACCAATGTGTACCGCAGCGCCCAGCCGGGCGCAGCCGGGGTGCTCGACGCCTTGCAGCGATTTCATCAACAGGGAGATATCAATGGCTTCATCTCTGGTCATCGTCTATCACAGACAACCGTATGAGGAACACAGCGAGGGCGGCCAGACCGTTCTGAGGGAAAACAAAAGCCCCAACGGCATCGTGCCAGCCCTCAAGGGCTTCATCGGCCAGGTTGACCGAGCGAGCTGGGTAGCGTGGAAAAAGGCGCCGACGGGGAAGGCCGCGAAGTTCGAGCGCCGCATCACGGTCAACGACAGTTATGGCAGCTATGAAGTCGTGCGCTTGCCCCTCACGACCGAGCAGATCAGCCAGTTCTATCACGTCGTCTCGAAAGAGGCGCTGTGGCCCATCCTCAACAGCTTTCCCTCGCTCTACTCCACCGAGAACTGCCAGTGGAGCGTGTTCCGCGAGGTCAATCGCCTGTTTGCCGAAGCCGCCTGCGCCGAGGCCGCGCCGGGGGCGGTGATCTGGATGCACGACTACAACCTGTGGCTGGTGCCGGGTTTCGTGCGGCAGATGCGACCGGATGTGAAGGTCGCCTTCTTCCACCACACGCCGTTTCCGGCGCCCGATGTGTTCAACATCCTGCCCTGGCGCGACGAAATCCTGGCCTCGCTGCTCGAGTGCGATCTGGTGGGCTTTCACGTGCCGCGCTACGCCCGCAATTTCGCGGCGCTGGTGCAGTCGCTGCGCAGAATCGACGGGCTGGTCGAGCGCGCGGTGGAGCCGGAACTGCGGGCCACGGGCACCGCGCTGTCCGAGCCGGTCACGCCAGTGTCCATCACCGTGGGCGGGCGCACGATCCGCATCGACGCCTCTCCCATCGGTACCCATGCCGACCTCATCCGCAGCACGGTACAGAAGCCCGATAACCTGGCGCGGGTGGCGCACATCCGCCGCGAAATGGCCGGGCAGACCACCATCGTGTCGATCGGCCGGGTGGACTATGCCAAGGGCACGCGCGAAATGCTGCTGGCCTTCGAGCGGCTGCTGGTGCGCCGCCCCGAGTTGCACGGCAAGGTCAGGCTGCTGGTCACCGCAGTGGCCGCAGCCGACGGCATGCGCGTCTACAAACGGGCGCAGCAGAACATCGAACAGCTCGTCGGGCGCATCAACGGCCATCACGGCTCGCTCACCTGGACGCCCATCCTGCTGTCCACCACGCCCATGCCTTTCGAGGAGACGCTGAGCTATTACCGCGCCGCCGACATCTGCTGGATTACGCCGCTGCGCGACGGCCTGAATCTCGTGGCCAAAGAGTTCATCGCCGCGCATGTGAACGAGAGCGGCGTGCTGGTGCTGTCGGAGTTCGCCGGTGCAGCGGTCGAGCTGCAGGACGCCGTGCTGGTCAACCCCTACAGCATCAGCCAGATGGACGAGGCCATCGACCGGGCGCTGGACATGCCGCGCGACGAACAGCGCGAGCGCATGCAGCGCATGGATGCACTCATCCAACGTTACGACATCACCCACTGGACACACCACGTGCTCGAACTGTTTGCGCAGTTGCGGGCGCAGTAAGCCGAGCAATCCAGCGATGCACAACGACCTGAATGCGACCTTGACGATGCTGTGGGCGTGGGCGCTGTCCCACCCGCCTGACACGTTGACTATCGCCCTCACCCTGCTGGCGGCGCCAGTGTTCATGCTGGGTGCAAGACTGCTGCTCAAAGCCAGCGGGCCGGAAGGCAACGGGCAGTTTCTGTATCTGCGCGTGCGCAATCCGTTGCGGCTGGCCTGGCTGCTGCTGATATTGCGTCTCGATGCGGGATTTTTGCAGCAGCGGCTGGAGAACTGGTCGTGGGTGATAGCGCCGTTGCACCTGAGCCTGATCGCCGCGTTGACCTGGCTGGCCATGCGCCTGGTGCGGTCGGGGGGCGAGCTGGTGCTGCTGCGGCGCGGCGGCCTGCAACTGCCAGACGACCCCAATCTGCTCGACTCCAATCTGGAGGTGCGCGGCCTGCTCACCCGGGCCCGGGTGCTCACGCGAGTCCTGAGTTTTCTCATTCTGCTCGTGGGTCTTTCAGTGGCGCTGATGAGCATTCCCGATGTGCGGCAGATCGGCGCCAGCCTGCTGGCATCGGCGGGCATCGCCGGTCTGGTGGTGGGTTTCGCCGCGCGGCCGGTGCTCAGCAATCTGCTGGCTGGTCTGCAGATTGCGATGACCGAACCGATTCGCATCAACGATGTGCTCATCGTCGAGGGCGAATGGGGACGGGTGGAGGAGATCACCGGCACCTATGTGGTGTTCCGCGTTTGGGATGACCGGAGGCTGATCCTGCCGCTGCAGTGGTTCATCGAGCACCCGTTCCAGAACTGGACACGCTCCAGCGCCAGCCTGCTGGGCACGGTGTTTATGTGGGTGGATTACGCCACGCCGATCGAACAACTGCGCGACGAGCTCAAGCGCCTATGCGCGGCCGACCCCGACTGGGACGGCCGCCTGGCCTTGGTGCATGTGACCGAGGCCACCGAGACCGCGGTGCAGGTGCGCTTTCTGGTGAGCGCAGCCAATTCGGCGCGCGCCTGGGAACTGCGCTGCCGCATTCGTGAAGGCATGATCGCCTATATGCAGCGCGCCCAGCCCGGGCATCTGCCGCGTCGGCGTGTGCAGTGGCATGAGCTTGCTCAAACCGGTTCGTCACCGGCTCCCTTCTGATTCCCCCACCGAGAAAGGCTGAGAGATGAGCACATGGCTATCCCTTTCCTTTTTGAATAACCCTTTGCAGAGCTGGCTGCTGGCGCTGGGCTGGCTGCTGTTGGCCGTGGTGCTGGTCTCCGTGATCAAGCCGTTTCTGGTGTCGTGGATCAACGCCCTGGCCTCGCACACCAGCAATCATTGGGACGACGCGCTGGTCAACGCGGTGCAGGGCACGCGCCTGCCGCTGGCCGCGCTCATCGGCCTTTACCCGGCGGTGCAAAGCCTCAGCCTGCCGGAGGCGGTGAGCAAATGGGTGCTGGGGCTGGCGGCCGTGGCGCTGTTTCTGCAGATCGGGCTGTGGATGTCGCGCTTTCTCGATTTCTGGATTCGCGTCTCGCGCGAGCGCGCCATTTCTCACGATCCCGAAACCGCCACCGGCCTGGCCGCGATGAGTTTCATCGCCCGGCTGGTGCTGTGGTCGATGGTCATTTTGCTGCTGCTCAACAACCTGGGTTTTAACGTCACCACCTTGCTGGCCGGTCTGGGCGTGGGCGGCATTGCGGTGGGCCTGGCCTTGCAGAACATTCTGGGCGACCTGTTCTCCAGCCTGTCCATCGTGCTCGACAAGCCCTTCCAGATCGGGCACTTCGTCGTCGTGGACAACTTCTCCGGCACGGTCGAGAACATCGGCCTGAAAACCACCCGCATCCGTTCCATCAGCGGCGAGATTGTCGTGTTCTCCAACACCGATCTCACCAAGGCCCGGCTGCGTAACTACAAATTCATGCAGGAGCGGCGCATCGTGTTCGCCTTCGGCGTGACCTACGACACGTCGGCAGATACCCTGGAGCAGATTCCAGCAGTGGTCAAAACTATCGTCGATCAGCAGCGCAACGCCCGCTTCGACCGCGCGCACTTCAAGGATTTCGGCGATTCCAGCCTGAACTTCGAAGTGGTGTACTGGATGAAAACCTCCGACTACACCGCCTATATGGATACCCAGCAGGCGATCAACCTCGGTCTGGTGCGTGAATGCGAGCGCATCGGCGCGGGGTTTGCTTTCCCCACACGCACGGTGCAGTTGCAATGGAGCGGGGCATTGCCTGTCGCATTGCAGGAACGGGTCGCCGTCGCGCCCTAAAATCTGCAAAACATCCAAGCGCAACGGCAGCGCATTGGGCACATCGTGGAGACAAGCATGCGCATTCTGATTGCCGAAGATGACCGGGTCTTGGCCGACGGCTTGCTGCGCTCTCTGCGCGCTCTGGGTTATGCGGTCGATCAGGTGGCTGACGGCAACAGCGCCGACGCGGCGCTGCAGTCCAGCGAATTCGATCTGCTGATTCTCGACCTGGGGCTGCCGCGGCTGTCGGGCTTTGAAGTTCTGCGCAAGCTGCGCGCTCGCGGCTCCACCGTGCCCGTGCTCATCCTCACTGCCGCAGACAGCGTGGAAGACAAGGTGCGCGGCCTCGATCTGGGCGCCGACGATTACATGGCCAAGCCCTTCGCGCTGCAGGAGCTCGAAGCCCGGGTGCGCGCGCTGTCGCGCCGGGGCATGGGCGGCGCCAGCGCCGTCATCCAGCACGGCCCGCTGCACTACGACATCACCGGCCGCGTGGTCACGCTCGACGGCCATGTGGTCGAACTGTCGGCGCGCGAGCTCACCCTGCTCGAAGTGTTGCTGCAGCGCGCTGGACGGCTGGTGAGCAAGGATCAGCTCGTCGAGCATCTGTGCGTGTGGGGCGAAGAGGTGAGCACCAACGCCATCGAGGTGTATGTGCACCGGCTGCGCAAGAAGATCGAAGTCGGCCCGGTGCGCATCGCCACGGTGCGCGGCTTGGGCTACTGCCTGGAGAAAATCGCCCCGGCTGCCGCGCTAACCGTCGAGTCGGCCGCGCCTCCTCGTGCCGATGCCTGAAATCTCGCCCTCCGGCTAGCCGACCGAAGGGGCGGCGGGGCGCAAACGGCGGCATCATCCACGCTCGCTGTGTGGCGAAATTCTCGACTGGATGCTCGCGCCCAT
>CALBRU010000249.1 GCA_937927695.1 uncultured Thiomonas sp.
AACCAGGTCTCTATATCCACCTGTCACCACCACGATTTCGGTGATCTGCGCGTGGGCGTGTTCCAGGTCGTAATGCATCACCGGAAACTTGCTGCCCACACCCCCCATGAGCAGTTTGAGAAAGCCGTCGGGACGACGCCACCGCTCGGGCATCAGCGGGCTCGTGTGGCGGCCGGCAAAGGCGTAGGCATTTTGCGGGCGCAGATCGGCCAGCAGTTGCGGCAGATGGTCGTGGATGAACAGGCGATAGAGGTAAGGCCCCGGCGCATCGACCGTCGATGCCTCGACGGCATCGACGAAGTCGCGCATCGCCATGCGTTTGGTGTAGGACACCTGCACGGTTTGGTCGCCGAATTTGTCGCGGAAATAGTCTGGTGTCCAGCGGCTCAGCGCTGGCCACTCCCGCACCGAGTCGGCAATGACCACGGGCCGGTTCTTGCGAACGTAATCGTGCAGGAACTCGTTGTAGGGCAGTTCCTGTGCTCGCACCAAGTCGATGTCGAGAGGCGGGCGGGTTTGCGGTGGCTGGGCGCGCGTGCGATCAGGTCCACCTCCAATTGGTGTGGCGTGCTGCATGGTTTGAACTCCAGGAAATGTGCATGATGGGCTGCCTCTTGGGGCCGCGTCAGTTTGCTGAGTGCGTCGAACTGCTGGCCTCTTTTCCGAACAGGCGTTGGAACAGGCTCTTTTTGCCGCTGGGTGCGGCTTGTGTTGTTTGGTCGTATTCGAGGGCGATCTGCCGCAACGAATCAAACACATAATGCCGGGGGCCGAGGCGTTTGCCCGTGAGTTTTTCCATGCGCGACAAGGCCTGCATGACCAGCAGCGAGTGGCCGCCCAGATCGAAGAAGTTGTCGTCGGGCTCAATATGCGGCGTGGCGAGAAGTTCGGCCCAGAGGGCGGCGAGCTGTCGCTCCGTCTCTGTCTGCAGGCCGTCTGCAGCCGGCGCGGCTGCGGCGGCTGCCCTTGACGAAGCGGCAGGCGATGCCGTCGATGCCGGGCTGCTGGCGCTCACTGCGCCCTGCAACGCGGGTATATCCGCGAGCGCGGCCTCGGGGTGAGCCATGGCGTCGGCGAGCAATTGGCCGTACTGCGCCACCCACGCCGCTACGCGAGGGGCCTCGAACACGTCGGTGTTGTAGGTCAAGCCACCCATCACGCCGTTGGGGGTGTTGAGGAACCACAGGCGAACGTCCTCGGCTGCGGCAGGTTGGTAGACCTTGAGATTTTCCTGCTCCAGGCTGCCCCAGTGGGTGTTTCGCTGTCGCACATCCTGATACGAGAAGAAGGCTTGATAGATCGGCGTACGACTGTCGTCACGGGGTGGACTAACCAAGTGCAATAGCTGCTCGAATGGCACGTCGGGAGCGGCAAACGCGCTGAGTACGACGTCGCGCACTTGACGCACCAAGGATGCAAATGATTGCGCCGGATCGGGGCGAATCCGCAGCGGCAAGGCGTTGACGAAGAAGCCCATGACCCTCTCCAGATCCACCGTGGGGCGCCCGCGTACCGGCGTGCCGATGACCAGATCGGTTTGGCCCGATTGCCGCCACAGCAGCGCCGCGAAGGCGCTGAGCAACACCATGTAGGGCGTGGCGTTTTGCTGCAACGCGAATTGGTGCAGGCGGGCAAACCAATCGGGTGGGTTGCTGAACCAGTAGGTGTCGCCACCACCAGTCATGCGCTTGGGGCGGGGATGGTCGGCGGGCAGACTGAGCGGCGAGGGCAACGGCGTGAGACGCTCGCGCCAGTAGCCAAGCTGGCGCTGAAGATCGGGCGTTTCAAGCCATCGCCGCTGCCAGGCGGCATAGTCGCCATAGGTGACGGGAAGCGGCGCCAGATCGGCGGTGCGGCCTTCTGCAAAGGCGGGGTAAAGCGCCGCCATTTCGTCGTAAATGAGATCGAACGACCAGCCGTCCCAGATGATGTGGTGCGGCATGAAAAACAGCACATGGTCGTCTTTCGCCAGACGGTAGAGCCCCAGTTTGAACAGCGGCAGTTCGCCCAGATCGAAGACCTCGGCGCTGCGGGCCTGCAGCCTTTTCATCAATTCGACCTCGCGGTCGGCAGGGGGCAGGGCGCAGAGGTCGTGAATCTCGCCCAGTTGCACGGTCAGTTCGGGGGCGACAATCTGCAGCGGCGCGCCGTCTTGCTCCACGATCACGGTGCGCAGGCTGGCTTGGCGTGCCACCATGGCGTTGAGCGCACGTTCGAGTGCGACGACATCCAGCGCCCCACGCAGGCGATGTGCGGAAGGGGTGTTGTAGGTTGGCAGCCCAGGATCGAGCTGTTCGAGGAACCAGATTCGCCCCTGCTGCAGCGAGGCGGGCGCGACGGTCTGCTCGCTGCGATGCGCAATGGCCTCGACCTTGGCGCTATCGTCCTGGGCGTGGGTGTCGATCCAGTGCGACAGACCGTCGATGTGGGGCGAGTCGAAGACGGTGCGCATTTGCACGTCCAGACCGGTTTGCTCACGCAGTCGTGCCGCGAGCTGCGCCGCCAGCAGCGAATGCCCGCCGAGGGAGAAAAAGTCGTCATCCAGCGACAAACCGGGCAGGCGCAGCACCTGCTCCATCGCTTCGGCCACCCGCTTTTGCGTGGGCGTCTGCGGAAGTCTGCGTTCGGCCTTAGCCGTCCCGCCGCCGCTGATAGGCGAGGGCAGGCGCTTGCGGTCGATCTTGCCATTGGGCAAGAGCGGAAGCGTCTGCAGCGGCACGATGTGCTGCGGAATCATGTAGGCGGGCAGGTCTTGCTGCAGATGCTTGCGCAACTGCGCGGTGTCCAACTCCACCTGCGCGGAGCGCGGAACCACATAGGCCACCAGCCGGGCATCGCCCGGGGTGTCTTCGCGCACCATCGCCACCGCCTGCGCGACTTCGGAATGGTTGGCGAGGTGGGTTTCGATGTCGCCCAGCTCGATGCGAAAGCCGCGCAGCTTCACCTGGAAGTCGAGCCGCCCGAGATGTTCGAGCTGGCCGTCGTTGCGCCAGCGGCCGCGGTCGCCGGTGCGGTACAGGCGCGCGCCGGGTTCGGTGGAAAACGGGTCGGACACGAAGCGATCAGCCGTGAGCGCCTCACGTTGCCAGTAGCCCAGGGCGACGCTGGCCCCGCCGATGTGGATTTCGCCGGGCACGCCAACCGGGCAAAGATTGCCGCGCGCATCCAGCACCCACACCTGGGTGTTGGCCAGCGGCGTGCCGATGGCGATGCCTGCGGCGCCGTCTTGCACCCGCCAGCAGGTGGACCACACGGTGGTTTCCGTCGGGCCGTACATATTCCACACCACGCCGCAACTGCGCTGCAACTGCGCGGCGAGGTCTGCCGGCAGGGGTTCGCCGCCGACCAGGGCTTTGAGCTTGTTTTGGCCCGCCCAGCCTGCGCTGAACAGCAGGCGCCAGGTGCTCGGCGTGGCTTGCAGGGCCGTGACCGGATGGGCTTGCAGCAGGTCGCGCAGGGCGAAGCCGTCTGCGGCTTGTTCGCGGCTGGCCAGCAGCACGGTGGCGCCCACGGCAAGCGGCAGCAGGAGTTCGAGCACGGCAATGTCGAACGAGAGTGTGGTGACGGCCAGCAGCATGTCGCCGGATGTCAGGCCAGGGCGTTGGGCGACCGCGAGCAGAAAGTTCACCACGGCGCGGTGCGGCAGCATGACGCCCTTGGGTTTGCCGGTGGAGCCGGAGGTGTAAATCATGTAGGCCAGCGACTCGGGCGTGGCGTCGCGCTGGGCATCTGCGGCTGGCGCGGCGTCGGGCTGGGCGGCGATTTGGGCGGCATCGCTGTCGAGCCACAGGCTTTGCGCGCGCGGCCAGGGCAGGGCGTCGGCCGAGGTGGACTTGGCGATCAGCAGGGCGAGGTCGGCGTCTTCGGCCATGTCGGCCAGGCGCGAGGTGGGAAAGCTCGGGTCCAGCGGCACATAGCCTGCACCGGCGACCAGAACGCCCAGCAAAGCGGGCAACATGTCGGCGTCGCGGGGTAGGCACAGGCCGACGCGAGAGCCGCGCTGCACGCCGCGTGCGCGCAGCGTGTGGGCGATGCGATGCGCCTGCGCCCAGAGTTGGGCATAGGACATCGGGCTAGCGCCGCAGATTTGCGCAGTGGCATCTGGCGTGCGCGTGGCCTGCGCATGAAGCAGCTGGTGCAGCAGCAGGCCAGGAGGCAGCGGCGACGAAGTGGCATTGAGTTGCGCCAGTTGCTGCCGGTCGGCGTCGGTGACGATGTCGATGGCGCCGAGCGCCGCATCGGGCGCAGCGCACAAACGCGTCAGCAAGGCTTGGTAGCTCGCCAGCCAGCGGCGCACGCTGGCTTCGTCGAACAGCGCGGTCGCGTATTGGCACTCGAGCCGCAGGCCGCCATCAGCCAAGGGGACGGCGTTGATGGACAGCTCGAAGTTCTCGGCCTGCCGCGGGTTGTAAACCGTGCTGACTTGCAGATTGCCAAAGCTGCGCAAGTCGATGGCCTGGTCGAGATTGAACATCACCGGGGCGAGCGGCACCCGCGATGGATCGCGTTCGATCAACAGCTTTTGCAGCAGAGTGCCGAAGGTGTAATGCTGGTGTTCAAAGGCATCGAGCACGGCCGATTGCACGGCGGGCAGCGACTGCGCCAGCGGGGCGTCGGCGTCGCGCATCAGCCGCAAAGGCAGCAGATTGACGCCGTGGCCAACGACGGTTGCGAAACCCGGCAGCATTTGCCCCGCAGCGGGCAC
>CALBRU010000250.1 GCA_937927695.1 uncultured Thiomonas sp.
AGAGGGAGTGGGAACTGATCGACGTATCCCCCATGAAGCGCGTCAGCAAGCCGAAGTTACCCGCTGGCCGAGTTCGCTACCTGAGTGACGACGAACGCGAGAGGCTGCTGACCGCGTGCAAGGCATCGGCCAGTGCCGACCTTTACCCCGCCGTCATCCTGGCGCTGACCACCGGCGCGCGGCAAGCCGAGATCATGGGCGCGACATGGGCGCAGGTTGACCTGCAAAGGCGCGTGCTGATTCTCGAAACCACCAAGAACGGCGAACGGCGGGCGCTGCCCCTAGCAGCGCCCGCCATTGCCGTGCTGCAAGCGCGCATCAGGCGTATCGACACTGATCTGATTTTCCCTGGAAAGAACCCGCATCAAGTCGTTGATCTGCGCACGCCGTGGAACACCGCATTGCAGCGCGCTGGCATCACGGATTTTCACTGGCATGACCTCAGACACACCGCAGCGTCCTATCTCGCCATGTCAGGCGCGAGCTTGGCGGAAATCGCGGAGATTCTCGGACACAAGACCCTGGCGATGGTGAAGCGATATTCACACCTGAGCCACGCCCATGTGGCATCAGTTACCGACCGCATGGCGGCGAAATACTTTCAAGGCTGATCCGTGGGTATTGATCGCATGAAAGCCTGGGCGCGCGCGGTCGAGTGGGCGCAGAGCGTCAACGCGGACGGGGAGCAACTACGCAACGCCGTCGCCATTGCACTGCGGAACGCGCAGCAACCAAACCAACGGACGGCCCCGCCTCAGTTCCAACAAGCCCGCAAGGAGGCCGAGGCGCTGCTGCGCCGTATGGACATGACAGAGATGCGCCAGCGTGTCGCCATCGCCGCGCACATGGCCGGTATCTCGTCGGAGCAATTCCGCGAGGCGGTTCACTACCTGGCCTGGGCATCGGAAGCGCTGGCCCACGGGGTGCAGTGCGGCACGCAAGGCCGAACCCCTTTCACGCGATTTGTGAGGGCGCTCGATGTGAGCATGGGTGTTTACAGCATCCCTGCATTGCCTGCTGCCATTGCCGCCGATTTGTTCAGCGAGTTGACCCCCGACGATCCGCGCACGGAGCGCGATGTGGAGGCGCTGCGCGCTCGACCCTACATCGATGAACTTGGTCTGGAAACTGGCGAGATCGTTCCCGACCCCCAGCCTCTGAAATAGCCCGCCGAAAATACCCGGCCCTATTTTTTGCGCCGGGGGCTGCCTCTCGAAAAAATGAGCACATCGCAAACCGCGATGTCTTGTAGATAGGAGCAGCAAGTGGACATTAAGCATGAATCGGCGCGCTTTGTCACGGTAAGCGACTTACCGAAGCATGAACCAGCCTTCACGCGCGGTGGCGTGCGGCACATTATTTTTCACCGAGGCGAGGCGTTGGAAAAATCTGGCGTCATTTGTCACTTCGGTCGAAAAATCCTCATAGATTTGCCCAAATTCCGGGAGTGGATCGCTGAGGGTGGCGCGCGTCACATCGCGGGCCGGAAATCATGACAGCCGCGAAAGACGCGCTGGTCGAGGAATGTCGCGAACTCATGCAGGAGGGGTTTGTGCCAGGTTCCAACCTTCTAAGCCACCCAAGAGCGCTTGGTTTGATCGAGGCAGCTATCGCCGCGATAGAGGATTCCGTTCCAGACCGCTTTGAGCATGAGGGGAAAACTTACCGGCTGCGGGTGAAATTTTGTTGCCTTGACGTAGGAGTTCATGTTGATCTAGCGAGCGCAACACCCTTGCTCCGGGTGGAGACCGAGGGCCTTCGGTGGTGCGGCTATCGCCCTGGGCATTGATTGGGGCGAACGTGCAAGGAAACCTTTCTCCAGAGCAAATCAGGGACGCCCTGGCGCGCATCCCCGCAGACTTGCCGCGGGATGAATGGGCGCGTGTCGGCATGGGCTTGAAGTCGGAATTTGGCGAAGCCGGTTTCGACATGTTCGACGCCTGGAGCGCCACCGGGCAAAGCTACGACGCCCGCGCAACCCGCGACACCTGGCGCAGCATCAAAGCCGGGGGCCGCGTAACCATCGGCACCCTGCTGCACTTGGCAAAGCAGCACGGCTTCCGCCCCGCCGAAGCCGCGCCGCAGCAGCCGCCCAGCCCAGAAGCCCGCAAGGCGCAAGAGGCCGAACGCGCCGAACGCGCCGAACGCGAGCAAGCCGCCCGCGAGGCCGCGCAAGTCAAGGCTGTGCAAGAGGCGCAGCGCCGCTTCAGCGAGGCCAGCGAGACCGGCGCGAGTCCTTACCTTGAGCGCAAGGCGGTGGGCGCGCATGGCGTGCGATTCACGCCAGACGGGGCGGTGATCGTGCCCATGCGCGACCTGCAAGGCGAGTTGCGCAATGTGCAGACCATCCGGCCCGATGGTGTCAAGCGCTACCTGCCCGGTGGACAAAAGACTGGCCTTCTTCACTGGATTGGTGATCCCGCAGGCGCGCAAGCGTTGATTTTGGCCGAGGGCTACGCCACGGCGGCAAGCCTTTACGAAGCCACCGCGCGCCCCGTGGCCTGTTGCTTCGACACAACCAATTTGCCGCATGTGGCCCGCGCCCTGCGCAGTCATTTCGGGCCTGCTGTGCTGCTTCTGTTTGCTGCCGACAACGACCGCGAAACCGAGGCCCGCACCGGCAAGAATCCGGGCCGCATCGCCGCCGAAGCCGCAGCCCGCAAGGTGGGCGGGTTTGTGGCGCTGCCCGATGCCGCAGAAGGCCAGAATGTGGACTTCAACGACTGGGCGGCAAGTGCCGGACTTGAGGCGGTGAGGGCCAGGATTGAATCGGTGATCGAGCAAGCCCTGGCGCAGCCCGCAGCCGAGCCAGAACCGCCCGCCGAAGACACGGCGCAGGGCGGCAAAGCATCCGGCCCTGAGCATGACCGATTCACCGTTAATGATCGGGGTGTCTGGTTCACCGAGATGGATCAAGAAGGCCGCCCGAAGCCCCCTCTGTGGATATGTAGTTGTCTCGAAATCACGGCGCAGACCCGCGATGCCGACAGCCGCGAATGG
>CALBRU010000251.1 GCA_937927695.1 uncultured Thiomonas sp.
CATGGCTCCAGGTCGCGCCGCCTTTTTGCGCCAGCCCGGCGGCATCCTGCGTGACCACGCCCTTGCCCTCGATGTGCGCGGCCATGCCGAGCAACTGGCCGATGGTGATGACGCCGGTGCCACCGACACCGGCGACGACGATGCCGTAACTGCCGCCGCCTGCCACATCGTCGCGCTCCGGATCGGGCACCTCGGGCTGAGGCAGTTCAGGCATGGACGACAGATCGGCTCCCGGCTGCGGCTTGGGCTTGCGCAGGGTGCCGCCTTCCACCGTGACGAAGCTGGGGCAGAAGCCCTTGAGGCAGGAAAAGTCTTTGTTGCAGCTGCTCTGGTTGATGGTGCGCTTGCGGCCAAATTCGGTTTCCAGCGGCTCGACCGACAGGCAGTTGCTCTGATCGGAGCAGTCGCCGCAGCCTTCGCACACCAGCGGGTTGATGACCACGCGCCGCGCCGGATCGACCATCTGCCCGCGTTTGCGGCGGCGGCGCTTTTCGGTGGCGCAGGTCTGGTCGTAGATGATGACGGTGATGCCGGCCTCTTCGCGCAGTTCGCGCTGAATGGCGTCGAGATCGTCGCGGTGGCGCACCGTGACTCCAGGCGCCAGGCCGACGGCGTTGTCGTACTTCTGCGGCTCGTCGGTCACCACCACGATGCGGCGTACGCCTTCGGCCTCAAGCTCGCGGCTGATCTGCGGCACGGTCAGACCGCCTTCGACCGGCTGCCCGCCGGTCATCGCCACGGCGTCGTTGAACAGAATCTTGTAGGTGGCATTCACGCCAGCGGAGATGGCCTGGCGGATGGCAAGCAGCCCCGAGTGGTAATAGGTGCCGTCGCCCAGGTTGACGAACACATGCTTTTCCTGGGTGAACAGCGCCTGCCCGACCCAGGCCACGCCCTCGCCGCCCATCTGGCTGAAGGTCTGCGTGGCGCGATCCATCCACACCACCATGTAATGGCAGCCGATACCGGCCATGCCGCGCGAGCCTTCGGGCACGCGGGTGGAAGTGTTGTGAGGGCAGCCCGAGCAAAACCAGGGCGGACGCTGGGCACTGGCGCCCGGCGCCTGCAGGCTGCGCTCGCGCGCGTCGATCACGGCCAGCCGTTCGCTGATGCGGCGCTGCACATCCACCCCAGCATCACGCAGGATGCCCAGCCGCTCCAGACGCGACGCAATGGCGCGGGCGATGACCGCCGGGTTGAGGTCGGCCTTGGCGGGCAGCAGCCAGTTGCCACCGGGATTGGGCTGGCTCCATTCGCCGCCGGTGCGGTCCCCCGCGATTTCGTCAAACTTGCCGATGACATTGGGCCGCACGTCTTCGCGCCAGTTGTAGAGCTCTTCCTTGAGCTGATATTCGATGACCTGGCGCTTTTCCTCCACCACCAGAATCTCCTGCAATCCGGTGGCGAATTCGCGCGTGATGCTCGCCTCCAGCGGCCACACCACGGCGACCTTGTGCAGCCGGATGCCCAGTTGCGCGCAGGCGGCCGCGTCCAGCCCGAGGTCCTGCAGCGCCTGCCGGGTATCGTTGTACGCCTTGCCCGAGGCCATGATGCCCAGCCGCGCGTGCGGGCTGTCGATGACGGTGTGGTTCAGCCGATTGGCACGGATATAGGCCAGCGCGGCATACCACTTCACATCCATCAGTCGCGCCTCCTGCGCCAGCGGCGTGTCGGGCATGCGGATGTGCACGCCGTCCGGCGGCAGGGCAAAGTCTTCGGGCAGCAAGATGCGCACGCGGTCGGCATCCACCTCGACGGCGGCGGAAGACTCCACGATTTCCTGGATGGTCTTCATGCCCGACCAGACCCCGGCGTAACGACTCAGGGCAAAGGCATGGACGCCCAGATCGAGAATGTCCTGCACCGAAGTGGGGAAGAACACCGGCAGGCCGCAGGCCTTGAAAATATGGTCGCTCTGGTGCGCGAGCGTCGATGATTTGGCCACATGGTCGTCGCCCGCCACCGCGATCACCCCGCCATGCCGCGCCGTGCCAGCGCTGTTGGCGTGTTTGAACACATCCGAGCAGCGGTCCACCCCTGGGCCTTTGCCGTACCAGATGCCGAACACCCCGTCGTATTTGGCCTTGTCAGGAAACAGGTCGAGCTGCTGCGTGCCCCACACGGCCGTGGCCGCCAGCTCCTCATTCACCCCGGGCTTGAACACCACGTGGTTGGCTTCGAGGATTTTCTTGGCCTTCCACAGCGCCTGGTCGTAGCCGCCCAGCGGCGAACCGCGGTATCCCGACACGAAGCCCGCGGTGTTGAGCCCGGCAGCGGCGTCGCGCTGACGCTGCAACATGGGCAGACGCACCAGCGCCTGAATGCCGCTCATGAAGGCGCGGCCGGAACCTTGGGTGTATTTGTCGTCCAGCGAAATGGTCGCCAGCGCACGACGGATGTGCTCGGGTAGGGGAGCGTTCATCGCCTGTCTCCTTGTGTGGCGCGCACCGTTCTTGGGCCGCGCCGTTGGGTCACCGATCGGCCGCCGATCAGGCTGGCCGGGCAATAGCGGTGCCATGTCTCAGCACGGCCCGCATGCCGTCTTGTGAACGGCAGTCGGCCTTATGCCGACAAAGCCATGCTAGTGCGGCTGCGAAGGAGTGAACAGGGGGAGAAGCGATAGGCGCTTTGGGCTTGCGGACTTGCGCTCGCAAGTCTTTCGCGCGGTCAGGCGTAGGACGGCAAGATGAGCACATAGGTGTCCACCGCCGCATTGGGGTTGACCACCGGATTGCTCGGGTCGCCATCGCCCCAGTCGCTGTTGAACAGAATGCGCGTACCGCTGGTGCTGAAGGTCACGTTCGGCTGCGCCCAGTAGTTGCTCTGCGAGGCGTTGCTGTAGTTGCCCGTGCTGCGGTGATGGGCGATGCGCCAGGTGACCCCGCTCGTCAGGTTGGTGATCATCAACTCCTGGTCGAGGATGGTGCAGGGGTTGGCGGTCGGGCCGCTGTTGCCGTTGCTGCCGGGCGAGGCGACACCATTGCTGCCGGTGCCGTAGATGTTGCCGGTCATGCCGGTGACCACCCAGGACGGGTTTTTCCAAGCGGTCGACCCGCTGAGGCTGCCCGTGGTCGGATAGCCCCAGCCGCTGCTCTCGCCCACGTCGTTGCTCACCGCCCCGGTGTTGAGGTTGCAGACAATGACGTTGCCGTTGCCGCCTGTGTTGCGCGAGAACTGCGAGCCCACCAGCAGATCGTTGCCGTTGGCATCCATCGCGGTGTCGCAGTGCTCGTTGGTGTCGAAGTTCACCCAGCGCACCAGCTTGCCGGTAGCG
>CALBRU010000252.1 GCA_937927695.1 uncultured Thiomonas sp.
GAGATAAGCTAGTGACTGGAGTTCAGACGTGTGCTCTTCCGATCTGGCCATTTCCATTTTGCTGAGCTGGGTGTTCCCCGGAGGTTTTACGCCGCCTTACGGCGCCGGGCCCACTTTCGCGCTGCACTGGGCGATGGGGATCGCCGCCTATGGTCTGTTCGGCGCGGCCGTGCTTCACGGCATTTTGCTGTGGACGGCCGAGCGTTCGTTGCATCGGCGCAAGGGCGCGGTGTCGGGCGTGTCGCGCAGCCTGCCTTTGCTTACCCTGGAAAAGCTGACCTATCGCTTGGCGGCGGTGGGTTTCGTGCTGCTGACGGCCTCGCTCATTTTTGCGGCGACGTTCAGCGAAGAATTGTTTGGCAAACCGTTCGAGTTCAATCATCAGGCGGTTTTCGGTATCGCGGCCTGGCTGATTTTTGCCGTACTGTTGGTGGGTCGAGTGTTTCTGGGCTGGCGGGGTACGCGGGCGCTGGCCTGGCTGTTTGGCGGAACGGTGCTGCTGATGCTCACCTATGTCGGTTCGCGTTTTGTGCTGCAGGTGATTTTGCACCGATGAAGTACCTCGTTCTGTTCGTGGTGGTAATCGTCGGGCTGATGCTCATCAAAAAATCGCAGCAGCCCCGCAGCGTGCGACAGCCGCCTTCGCCCAATAAACCGCCGCAGGTTCCCGAGGCGATGTTGCCGTGTGCGCATTGCGGCGTGCACTCGCCCGCCAGCCGCTGCGTCTGGCACGATGGCAAGCCGTACTGCAGCGACGAGCATGCCCGTCTGGGGTCGTAAGCCGGGCGCTGCGGTCGCCGCTGAAAGCGCATTCGCGCGATCCATGTTCGCCCCGGCGGCGGCGTCTTCAGGTTCGGCCTTTGTGCCTTCCTCGCGTCTGGGCCGAGAACGCCTGCGAACCTACCGGGTGCTGGCTGCGGCGCGCGTGCTCATGTCGCTGATGTTGCTGGGCTGGCTGGTGCTGTTGCCCATGATGCAGGCGGCTGCGCAGCCCGGAAAACCCGCCATCGCCACACTGGGCTACGGGGTGGCGCTGCTGTATGTGGCGCTCACGGTCGCGAGCCTTTGGTGGAGTTTCGTTCGCACGCAGGGCCTGGCCTGGCAGGTGCTGATCGCGATTGCTGTCGATCTGCTGGCCTTCACCACCTTGCAGTTCACTGCGGGATATCCCGCGCGCGAATTTGCCCTGATCTACGCCTTGCCAGTCTTAGCCGCGGGCATTTACGGCACGTTGTCGCTCACCTTGTTCGTCGCCGCCTTGGTGACGATGATTCTGCTGGGCAGCGCCGGGTTCGCGATGCTGGGCGGGGCGGTGGAGGCCGAGCAGCGCCTGCTCAATGCGGCCTTTGTCGGTATTGCCTATTTTGCTGTGGCGGTGCTGACGTGGCAGTTGTCGCAACGACTGGCGCGGCAGGAGGCGCGCGCGGCGGCCAGCGAGTCCGTCGCCCGGCGACAGATGGCCTTGAACCAGCGGGTGATCGAGGCGCAGCGCGATGGCGTCATGGTGGTCGATCGGCACATGGTGCTCGAAGCGCTCAATCCAGCCGCGCAACAGCTGCTGGATTTGCCTTGGAGCGATGCGGTCACGGCGCGCTGGCTCGGGGGGCGCAAGGCTTTGCGCGATCTGCCGGTGGCCGAGGTGGTGCGCAAAGAGGTGGAGCGCATGGCCGTCGATGGCGAGGAGGCGCTGGAGGTCAAGGTGCGCACCCCCGCGGGCCGCAAGCTGCTGCTGCGTCTGTCCACGCTGGACAACTTGCCGGGTGGCGTGGGCTATCTCATCGTGCTGCAGGATCTGCGGGAGATCGATGCGCGCATTCAGCAGGAAAAGCTGGCGGCGATGGGACGTCTGGTGGCCAGCGTGGCGCATGAGATCCGCAATCCGCTGGGGGCAATCGGGCAGGCCAACCAGCTCGCTCGCGAATTCGCGGGTGATACGGCCCAGCTCGAACGCCTGCATCATCTCATCGGCCAGAACGTCGAACGCATCAATCGCACCGTCGAGGACGTGCTGGAGCTGGGCCGCACCGCGCCGCGTGAAATCGGGCTGATGCTCTGCGCGCCGCTGATGCGCGAATTGCATGCCGAATTCGACCAGCCGGATCAGGGACGCATCGGTCTGTTCATTCAGGACGACGCGGCGCAGATCCGCTTCGATGCGCTGCATCTGCGCCGGGTGCTGGTCAATCTGCTGAGCAACGCACGGCGCTATGCGAGCAACCAGCCGCGGGCGATCGAGATGCGGCAACTCGGCGCCGGGCAGGTGCGGGAAATCCAGGTTTCCAACGATGGCCCTTTGATCGATGCCGAACTGCGCGCGCAGCTGTTCGAGCCGTTTCGCACCACGAGCAGCCGGGGCGTTGGGCTGGGCTTGTATATTTCTCACGAGCTGTGCTTGCGCAACGGCGCGCGCCTGCTCTACCGCCTCGAGCGCGAGGGCACGCCGCAAGAGCGCGGCTCTTTTGTCATTCAAATCGCACCGGGCCCTTAAGGCATGAATCCAGCGGATGTGCGTATTCTCATCGTCGACGACGAACCCGATCTGCGCGAGCTCTACACCCTGAGCCTGGTGCATGAAGGCTGGCAGATCGACGTGGCTGAGACCGTGGCGCAGGCGCGCGAGCAGTTGGCGCGCAGGCGCTACGCCCTCATGCTCACCGATATGCGTCTTCCTGACGGTGAGGGGCTGGAGTTGCTGCGCTGGCTGGAAGCCCAGCCCGACCGCTTTGAGAAGTCCATCGTCATCACCGCCTACGGCAGTGCGGGCAACGCGGTGGCTGCGCTCAAGGCCGGAGCGTTCGACTATTTGAGCAAGCCGGTCGATCTGGCGGCGCTGCGCCGCACAGTGCATGCGGCACTCGCAGCGGTCGATGTGGAAGTGCAGGCGCCGACCAGCAGCGCATTGCAACGCATGGTGGGTGAGTCTGGGGTGATGCGAGCCCTTAAACAGACCTTGCAGCGCGTGGCACGCAGCATGGCGCCCGTGCTCATCCAGGGCGAGTCGGGCACCGGCAAGGAGCTGGCCGCAAAGGCCGTGCATGAATGCAGCGCCCGCGCCAGCGGGCCGTTCGTTCCGGTGAACTGCAGCGCCATTCCCGAGCAATTGCTGGAGGCCGAGTTTTTCGGCTACCGCAAGGGCGCGTTCACCGGGGCGATGTCCGACCATGCCGGCTTCTTTGCCGCGGCGCAGGGCGGCACGCTGTTTCTCGATGAGATCGGCGAACTGCCTTTGGCGATGCAGGCCAAGCTGCTGCGCGCCGTGCAGGAGCGGCGCGTGCGCCCGGTGGGCGAGACGGCAGAAATCGCGGTGGATGTGCGCCTGGTCAGTGCCACCCACCGTCATCTGGAACGCATGGTGGAGCAGGGCCAGTTTCGGCAGGATTTGTTCTATCGCCTCAACGTCATCGCGGTCACTCTGCCGCCGCTGCGCGACCGGTTGGATGATCTGCCGGTACTGGTCGAGGCGTTGCTGGGCGACATCCGCCGCGACAATGCGCGGCCCGGTCTGCGGCTGAGCCCGGCCGCGCTTGAGCACCTGCGCCAGCATCGTTTCTCAGGCAATGTGCGTGAGCTGGAGAATCTGCTGCACCGCGCTGCGGCGCTAGCCGTACACGATCTGATCGGCCCTGAAGACATCGAGCTGCAGGGCAGTGGCGCCCGCGCCGCCGAAGTGCTGGTCGCTGCGACGGCTTTGCCGACCACCACCCTGCCTGACGCAACTGCGCCTTCGATGCAGCGACCGGCGGACCCACCGATCAACCCAATCGTTGCGCAGCATGCCCCGGAGTTTCAGCCGCCTCAGTCGCCCCAGCCCCCCATGGCTCGGTTCGAAGCGCAATCGCCCCTGCCTCCCGACTTGGGGGCCTATCTCGATCAGGTTGAACGCAGCATCCTCTGCGAGGCGCTGCGGCGCACCCGCTTCAATCGCACCGCGGCCGCGCAGTTGCTGGGGCTGAACCTGCGTCAGATCCGCTACCGGATGGAGCGCCTCGACGTGCGCGACCCGGCTGAAGCGCCGCCGGACGATCCTTTCTGATCATGTCGCCCCCCATCAGCGCGGCCAGGCGGGAAGCAGGCTGGATGCCCCACGCCCGTCATGTGCCGTCCCCCAACCAGGATGAGCGGCCCGCGGGCATGCCGATCGATTTACTGGTGATCCACTGCATCGCTCTGCCGCCGCGTCAATATGGCGGCGAGGCGATCGAGCAGTTGTTTTGCAATCGGCTCGATCCGCGGGCGCACCCGGCTTTTGCCGCGCTCGAAGGTCTCAGGGTCTCGGCGCATTTTGTGGTGCAGCGCGATGGTGTGCTTACGCAATATGTGTCCTGCGACCGGCGCGCCTGGCATGCCGGCGCATCGCGTTATGCCGGGCGCGAGCGATGCAACGATTTCAGCATCGGCATCGAACTCGAAGGGAGCGACGATGAGCCGTTCGAGCCCGAGCAGTACGACACCCTGATCGCACTGGGCTCTGAACTGCTCGCGCGCTATCCCTTGCGCGCATGGGTCGGGCATAGCGACATTGCGCCCGGACGCAAGACCGACCCAGGCGCCGGCTTCGACTGGCGGCAGCTCAAAAACGGCCTGGCCCTGCCGACTTCGACCTTTCCATTTCAGCGGTTTTGAGCACCCCTGCGGGTTTGCCCGAGGCCGCTCCAGGGGCAGACTTTGTGCATGAACCTGTGCATAAGCTGTGGGCTGGCTGTCAATTTGTCTCACACTACGAATAGTGGTTGAAATTCCGCCGGACGCTAGATATAGTGTCTTGACGGTTTGAGAGAGATGCCAGATCGCGGTCTGAGACTGCGGTATCGGAAGGCTGGAAATGCTTACGCGCTCTCTCGGTTCGTCCCCGATTTGCCCTCATTCGTCTTTATTGCTTTGTCCGTGCTGCTTTCATGCGGCGTTCATGTGCGCTCGCAGCGCCGTGAGCCAGCCAGATTTGCTGCGCGGCCCATCTGCCCCAAGGAGTCCCGATGTCCCAGACCACCGCCGCCACCGAATCCACTGCTGTCCCGCAACACCTTGCACACCCCGAGGTGGATACGCAACAGCAGGTCGCACTGGGTGATTTTTCAGACTACAAGATCATCCGTCGCAACGGGGCCGTGGTCGGGTTTGAGCCGAGCAAAATCGCCGTGGCGATGACCAAGGCCTTTCTGGCCGTGCAAGGCGGGCAGGGTGCGGCCTCGGCCAGCATGCGCGAAACGGTGAATACACTGACCGAAAACGTCGTGCGCGCTCTGCTCCGCAGCCGGCCCAGCGGCGGCACCTTTCATATTGAAGACATTCAGGACCAGGTCGAACTCTCGCTGATGCGCACTGGCCAGCACGAGGTGGCGCGCGCCTATGTGCTGTACCGCGAACGCCGCACGCAAGAGAGGGCCAAGCAGAAAGCGGCTGCAGAGCAACAAGAGAGCGCCCCGGTGCTGCATGTGCTCGACGGCGGTCTGCGCAAGCCACTCGATCAGGCCGCTCTGGTGAGCCTGATCGAATCCGCCTGCGTCAATCTGAGTGCGGATGTGAAGGCGGCCCCCATCGTGGCGGAAACCCTGCGCAATCTGTACGACGGCGTGCCGATGCTCGAGGTTTACAAGGCCTCCATCCTCGCCTCGCGCACCCTGATCGAGCGCGACCCCGACTACTCCAAGGTCACCGCGCGGCTGCTGTTGCACACCATGCGCCGCGAGACGCTGAACGAGGACATTCCGCAGGAGCAGATGACTCAGCGCTACGCCGAGTATTTTCCGCGCTGCATCAAGGAGGGTGTCGAGCTCGAACTGCTCGACGAGCGGCTCGGGCAGTTTGACCTGGGCCGTCTGGGCGCCGCGCTCAAGGCCGAGCGCGACCTGCAGTTCGATTACCTGGGTCTGCAAACGCTGTACGACCGTTATTTTCTCGCCAATCGTGCCGATACGCGGGTGAACAAGGATGGTCGTCGCATCGAGCTGCCGCAGGCCTTTTTCATGCGCGTGGCCATGGGCTTGTCG
>CALBRU010000253.1 GCA_937927695.1 uncultured Thiomonas sp.
ACGGAGAAGATAGGCGTTGATGCAGGCAAGCTGATTGGTAAAGCGAGGTGAAGCGCCGAGTTTTATCCCCTGCATCACGGCACCGCCATTGTCGCCGACCCGCCCCGCGCAGCGGTCAGGACACTCGGCACGGCAAGTCGATGGCGCTGGCTTTCGGGCAGTCGATCGACGACGTGATCATCACCAACTTCGTCGCGGGTCCCAAGCTAATTTTTCCAATGCGGGTCTATGGCGCGGTGAAGATCGGCATTCCGCCGGAGGTATTCGTGCTGAGCACGCTGATTTTTGTCGGCGGCCTGCTGCTCGCGGGCGTGAACTGGTGGGTCGCTCGCCGTAGCCCGTGAACGGGCACCCGCGCTTATTTGCCGCCGCGGCGCATGCGGTTGCGTCGTGTCATCGCCTGGCAGGGTTCGCAGTCGTCCTTGCGGGCCTTGCGGGCCTTGCGGGCCTTGCGGCCGTAGCGCCCGGCGTAGCGGTCGAATATGGCGCGCGGCACGACATGCAGGAAAAGGCTCAGCCACCCCATTTGCCAGGGAATGGTGACGTAGGCGCGGCCTGCGTCGATGGCGGGCAGGGCGCGACGTGCGAACTGGGCGGGTGAAATGAGAAAGGGCATGCGAAAGCGGTTGCCCTCGGTCATGGGCGTTTCGATATAGCCGGGGCTGAGGGTGACGACTTTCACGCCGCTGGGCCGCAGTTCCACGCGCAGGCTCTCGAGCGAGCGGATGAGGGCGGCCTTGCTGGCGCAATAAGCGGCGTGGCAGGGCAGGCCGCGAATCCCGGCCACGCTGGCGATGCCCACGAGCGCGCCGCTGCCGCGCGTGCGCATCGGCGCGATGAAGGGCGCCAGAGTGGCGAGGGCTGCGGCCCAGTTGATGTCCATGATGTCGATGGCGACGTCGAGATCGTCGGCTTGCGACAGATCGACGCCGTGGCTGATGCCTGCATTGGCAATGACCACCTGCGGGCAACCCCACTCGCGCAGCAGGGTGTCGGCCTCAAGGCGCAGGCGGTCGGTGTCGCGCACGTCGGCGGCGATGAGCCGCACGCGAGCCGCATCGGCGGGGTCGAGGTGGGCATCGCGCGCGACTTGCTCCAGCAACTCGGCGCGGCGGGCGATCAACACCAGCCGCCAGCCGCGTGCGGCATAGGCCGCTGCCAGCGCTGCGCCGATGCCGCTGGACGCGCCGGTGAGCAGCACGATGGGTGCGGGCGATGCGGCGGTCATGGCGTGGCTCCCGGTGGGGTCTGGCTCGGCACGATGACGGCTTTCACCCGCCCCTGCAGCGATGCCGTGCCCGCGATGCCGTTGAAATCCACCGCATTGCCGGAAAAAACGGTTTGCCCCTGCTGCACCACTGTGGGCCGGTTCGACTGCACGATCTGCTGGTTGGGGAAGATGTTGAGAAACTCGCTGCGCACGATCAGCGGGGCCTGATGGGGCGCGCCGCTGCGCTCCACCACGGCCTGGCCGAGCAGTTGCACATTGCTGCCGTCTTTGTTGGACAGGCCGCGCAGCGCGCTGGCCGTGGTGACGATGCCCTGGGGGTTGACCGCGCGCAGCTGCGGCGACGTGATGTCGAAGGTGTCGGAGGCGGGCAGGTGCACCATCTGCGTGCCGCGCAAAACGGCGCTGAGCTGACCCTGGGCGTTGTAGCTCGCCGCTGAAAATCCGCGCAGCAGATAGTCGGGCAGGTCGGAATGCGCCGCGCCGATTCGGGGGTTTTGTTCGGCGCGCATGACCACCTGCGCCACCCACCAGCTGAACGCGGCGGCAAGCGCCAGCAGCAGGACGGGCGTCCAGGCACTGAGGCGGAGCCAGAACTGGCGCGGGTTGATTCTCATGTCGGCAGGGGCTTTAGCGCGCGCTGGGCTCGGCCAGGGTGCCGCTGATGGCATCGTGAGGGCGGCCCGCCTTGATGTTGCCCGGCGGCGGGGTGTGCGGCTTGCCTTCGATTGCATCTTGCAGCAGGGCGGCGTAGGCGCCGCGGGCCATCAGCAGCAGATCGCAGACTTCGCGCACCGCGCCGAGCCCGGCGGGGGCGCGGGTGATGTGGCGCACGCGGGCCAGCACCTCGGCGTGGCTTTGCGGCGGCGCGGCACTGAAACCCGCGCGGGCGATCAGGGCGAGATCGGGCCAGTCGTCGCCGATGATGGCCACTTGCTCCCAATCCAATTCGAGCTGGTCGAGCAGACTCTGGGCCGCGGGCAGCTTGGCGCCGCTGCCCAACACACTGTGCCGCAAGCCGAGTTCGGCGATGCGGGCGCGCAGCGCGGGGCTGTCGCGTCCGGAAATGACGACGGGCTCGATGCCTGCGCTCATCAACAGCTTGAGGCCGTGACCGTCGAGGGTAGAAAAGCGCTTGAGTTCTTCACCCTGCGCGCCATAGAGCAGGTCGCCGGGGGTGAGCACGCCATCGACATCGAGCAGCAGCAGCAGCGCCGAAAAGGCTACCTGCAGGGCAAGGTCAACCGGGCC
>CALBRU010000254.1 GCA_937927695.1 uncultured Thiomonas sp.
GGGGTGCAAGGGTCTTCATGCTGCTCTGTTGAGGATGGGGAATGCAGAGGGAGAATACAAAGGGAGAATGCAAAGGACAGCTAAATTGTCCCTCAGACACGCTTGAACAGCAGCGACCCGTTGGTGCCACCAAAACCGAAGTTGTTTTTCAGCGCGTAGTCGATGCGCATGTCGCGCGCGGTGTTGGCGCAGTAGTCCAGATCGCATTCTGGATCGGGCGTATGCAGATTGATGGTCGGCGGGCACACCTGATGGTGCAATGACAACACGGTATAGACCGACTCGACGCCCCCAGCGCCGCCGAGCAGGTGGCCGGTCATCGACTTGGTGGAATTGACCACCAGCTTGTAGGCATGGTCGCCAAAAGCGAGCTTGATGGCGTCGGACTCGTTCTTGTCGCCCAGCGGGGTGGAGGTGCCGTGGGCGTTGATCATTTGAACCTGGTCGGCGGCCACGTCGGCGTTTTTCAGCGCCAGCAACATGCTACGGCGGGGGCCGTCGGTGTTGGGCGCTGTGATATGCCCGGCGTCACCGCTCATACCGAAGCCGACGAGCTCGGCGTAAATCCTCGCGCCGCGTTTGACTGCGAGGTCGTAGTCTTCCAGCACCATGACGCCAGCGCCTTCACCCAGAACAAAACCATCGCGATCCTTGTCCCACGGGCGACTCGCGCTGGCCGGGTCATCATTGCGGGTGGACAGGGCGCGCGCCGAAGCAAAACCACCGATGCCCAAGGGCGATACCGTGGCCTCGGCGCCGCCTGCAACCATGACGTCAGCATCTCCGGCTTCGATGAGGCGCGCAGCCAAGCCAATGGCGTGCAGTCCGGTGGTGCAGGCCGTGACGACAGAGAGGTTGGGGCCCTGAAAACCGTATTCGATAGACACATGCCCAGACACCATATTGATGATCGATGCCGGCACAAAGAACGGCGTGACACGGCGCGGGCCGCGCTCGAGCAGTTCCTTGTAGGTGTTTTCGATCAGCGGCAGACCGCCGATGCCCGACCCCACCAGCACGCCGACGCGCTCAGGGTCGAGCCCGGCTTGGTCGATGCCACTATCACGCACCGCCTGCATCGACGCGGCGATGCCGTAGTGGATGAAGGTATCCATATGCCGCGCTTCCTTGGCGGCGATGTACTGTGTTACATCGAAATCACGGACTTCGCCTGCGATTTGCACGGAATAGGCCGAGGCATCGAACTTGGTGATGCGTCCGATGCCGGATTTGCCAGCGAGCAGGTTTGCCCAGTTGTCATCCAGCGTGTTGCCCAGCGGGGAAACCGCACCCAGGCCAGTAATCGCAATTCGTCGACGAAGAGTCATGTGAAATCAGGTAAACCGCGCCCGCGCAAATGCATAGACGCGAGCACTAGTGAGTCAGAACAAGAAAGATTCAAAACAAGGTCGCTCAAGGTGCATGGCCGATCGAACAAATCGGCGCTGCAATCCGCGGCGCTGCAATCCGGCCTTTCATCAGGCCTTGTAGTGCGCCTTGGCGTAGTCAACCGCCAGTTGCACGGTGGTGATCTTCTCGGCGTCTTCGTCGGGAATCTCGATGTGAAATTCGTCTTCCAGCGCCATGACCAATTCGACCGTATCCAGAGAATCGGCGCCTAGATCATCCACGAAGGATTTTTCGTTGGTCACCTGGTCTTCGGCAACGCCCAGTTGCTCGGCGATGATTTTCTTGACGCGCTGTTCGATGTCACTCATTGAAACCTCCAGTGGAAATATGAAAAATTTTAGCAAGCGCCGAAGCTGACTTGGCGACAGGCCGAGAGCATAACCCCGCCCGGCGACAACGTCGCGCGTTTCGGCAGGTGTTACTGCATGTACATGCCGCCGTTCACATGCAGAACGGCGCCAGTGATATAGGCCGCCAAAGGCGAGGCCAGGAAAGACACCGCATGCGCGATTTCTTCTGGCTTGCCCAGACGGCCCAGGGGAATGCGCGCCAGCATCGGCTGGGTCTGCGCCTCGGTCAGCGCCCGGGTCATGTCGGTATCGATGAACCCCGGCGCCACGCAATTGACCGTGATGTTGCGGCTGCCCAGCTCTTGCGCCAGCGCACGGGTCATGCCCGCCACGCCGGCCTTGGCCGCCGCGTAATTGGCCTGCCCCGGATTGCCGGACGCGCCGACGACCGAGGTGATGTTGACGATGCGGCCGTAACGCTGCTTCATCATGGGGCGCATCACAGCGCGCGACATACGGAACACACTGCTCAGATTGGTCGAAATCACGGCATCCCAGTCGGCGTCGCTCATGCGCATGGCCAGCATGTCACGAGTGATGCCGGCATTGTTCACCAGGATCTGCAGCCCGCCTTCGGCTTTGACGATCTCGTCGACCAGACGGGCACCCGCCTCGGCGTCGTTCACATCGAGCACAGCCCCTCGCCCGCTGAAGGCCCGCAGGGCCTCGGTAATGGCGTTTGCGCCGGACTCCGAGGTCGCCGTGCCGATGACGCGAGCACCAGCAGCGGCCAGATCTGCCGCAATGGCCGCGCCGATGCCGCGCGATGCGCCCGTGACCAGGGCAATCTGACCAGCAATCGGTTGGGCGGTGGAAGTGTCAGGGGAGGAATTGCTCATGCCAGGGCGAGTTGAATGGAAGGAATCGCGGACAGATCGTCCAGAGCAAAAGACTGCAGAGCAGGATCGATCCGGCGGGTCAGGCCATGCAGCACTTTACCCGGACCACATTCGACCAGCGTCGTGCAACCCGTCTTCGCGATGGCCTGCACGCACTCGACCCAGCGCACGGCATGACACGCCTGACGCGCCAGCGCGTCGCGGATTTGATCGGGATCGGTTGGATGCGCCACGTCCACATTATTGATCAGCGTGATCTGCGGCGCCTTGATCGCCACTCCTTGCAGATAGGCGCGCAACTGGTCGGCCGCACCCTGCAGCAGACTGCTGTGAAACGGCGCCGAAACCGCCAGCGGCAAGGCGCGCTTGGCCCCCGCCGCTTTCAAAACTTCACAGGCGCGCGCAACGGCGGCTTGCGTCCCGGCGATCACCACCTGGCCCGGGGAATTGAAATTGACCGCTTCCACCGCCTCGCCGGTCTCCTGCGCAACCTGGGCACACCCGGCACGCACGGCGGCATCGTCCAGACCCAGCACCGCTGCCATGCCACCGGCGCCGACGGGCACCGCATCCTGCATGGCTTGGGCGCGAAAACGCACCAAGGGCAAGGCGTCGGTCAGCGTGAGGCTTTCGGCCGCGACCAGCGCGGTGTATTCGCCCAGACTGTGTCCGGCTACAAAGTCGGGTTTGCGTCCGCCCTCGGCCAGCCAAAGGCGATAAAGCGCCACGCCCGCAGTGAGCATGACGGGCTGGGTGTTGGTCGTCAGATTGAGTTGCTCGGCGGGGCCCTGCGCGATCAGTGCGCCCAGGTCCTGTGACAGGGCCGCGCTGGCCTCCAGCAGGGTGGCGCGCACGGCAGGATGATCGGCCACTTTATCGAGCATGCCGACGGATTGTGAACCTTGT
>CALBRU010000255.1 GCA_937927695.1 uncultured Thiomonas sp.
GCAGCAGCACGATGTCATCGCACTGCTCGGCTTCATCGAGATAGGCGGTACTCACCAGCACGGCGACATTCTGGCTGCGCAACAGTTTGATGATGCTCCAGAGCTCACGCCGCGAAATGGGATCAACCCCGACAGTCGGCTCATCGAGCAGCAACAGCCGCGGCGCGCGCAGCAGGGTGCAGGCCAGCCCCAGCTTCTGCTTCATGCCGCCGGAAAGCGCCCCCGCCCGTCGATGCGAAAACGGGCCGAGCGCGGTGAGCTTGAGCAAATCGTCAAAACGCGATTGCCGCTCTGCGGCCCTCAAGCCCTGCAGATCGGCATAGAGGTCGAGATTTTCCTGAACGGTGAGGTCTTCGTACAGACCGAAGCGCTGCGGCATGTAGCCGATCATCTGCTGGATGGCCGAGGCCGCCTGCCGCACGTCCAAGCCCAGCACCCGCACCTCGCCCGCGCTGGGCAGCAGCAAGGCGGAGGCAAGGCGGATCAGCGTGGTCTTTCCCGCGCCGTCCGGTCCGAGCAGACCAGTGATGCGGCCCTGCTGAATGCGCACATCGACACCCTTGAGCGCATCGATCACACTATTGCCCTGCCTGAACTGCGTGTGCACCGCCATGAATTCAAGCGCCACATCAGCGCGCGTCCCATCACCGAGCGCTGCGTCGGGCGGCTCTGCAGCCGGCTCAGACCGGGCCGAGGTCTCAGCGTTGGCAGACATTCTCGGGAACCGATTGTGGCGCGTTATTCAACAAAGGCACCTGCACGGTAACCGGCATGCCCAGGCGCAGTTTTTGATCGGGATTGCAGGCATACACCCGCACCCGATACACCAGTTGCGCACGCAACTCGGTGGTCTGCACCGACTTGGGCGTGAACTCCGCCGTAGGGGAGATATTGCCGACCCAGCCCTTGAACGGCTGGCCGGGAAAGCTGTCGGTCAGAATGTCGGCGCGCATGCCTGGAGCGATTTTTCCCAGCTCGGTTTCCGGTACATAAGCGCGCACCCAGACCGGGTTGTTCACCGCGATGGTCATCACCGGAGTTTGCGGTGCGGCCATGTCGCCCACCTCCAGAATGCGGTTTTCAACCACCCCATTCTCGGGCGAATACAACACCGCATCGGTCAGTTGGCGCTGGGCCAGTGCGAGTGCGGATTCATCGGCCTTGACCATTGCCTCAGCCGCAGCGATGTCTTCCTTGCGCGGGCCTTGCACCGCCAAGCTCAGCGCCTGGCGCGCGCGCTGCACACCGGCGGCTGCGGTATCGAGCTGCTGGGTGACGTTGTCCAGACTTTGCCGGGGCAGGAAGCCCGATTCCACCAGCGTTTTTTGCCTGGCATAAGTGGCCTTGGCGTTGGCCTGCGCCGCCAGCGCCGCGTCCACCCCGGCACGCGCCTCGGCAATTTCTTGCGGGCGGCTACCCGCCTTGAGCTTGGCCAGCACATTCTGCTGCGCGAGCAATGCCGCCTGCGCGCGGTTGACCGCGTCTTGGTAGCGCACCGCATCGATGCGGGCCACCACCTGCCCCTTGTGCACCGCATCACCTTCCTGCACCAGAAGTTCAGACACCCGCCCGGCATCATTGAACGCGAGCTGTACCTGCCGAATGTCGATATTGCCGTAGAGGGTGAGCGTGTTCGAGACCGGCTTCGCCCGCTGGGTCCACCAGTAAGCGCCACCGGCGACGAGCACGACGAGGAGTAATACCACAATGATCAAGGGCCGCTTTTTGTTTTTCATGGGAGTGCGAAGACTGTGTTGATACGAGCGAGCGGACGGATGTTCCATTGTCGCGCCAGCTTGCCGCCCGGGCATGACTTATATCAATCATGCCTGTGCCGCGGGGCGTAGCATCAACCGCAACACTTCACACCTCAATATTCCCGATGGCAACGTCTGTCCCCTCTGCCCGCCGCTGCGCGCGTGGCCTGCGTCACATTCGGCTCCTGCGCGTCGTCTGTTTTATCGGCGGCGTGGTCGGCGGCGGCTTGGCCTTTGCGGGAACGTCCAGCGCAGAAACTCTGGCGCAGGTCTTCACGCTGGCGCAACAGCACAACCCGGCGCTGCGCAGCGCGCAGGCGAACTATCAGGCCGCCTTGTCCGGCGTGCCGCTGGCGCGGTCGAAGCTGCTGCCGCAACTGGTGGCGGGAGCCAATTTGAGCGCCAATGCGCAGGACAACAGCGACAACCCGCTGCTGCAGAAATTCGGCATGCCCACCCGGTGGAACCACACCTCGCGCGATGTCAATCTGGTGGCCACGCAAGCGCTCTATCAACCCGCCGATCATCTCGGCGTCGAACAGGCCGATGTCGCCGCACGCATCGCCTACCTGAAATTCGTGCAGCAAGACCAGGATCTGATGCTGCAAGTCGCTGCGCGCTACTTCGACGTGCTCGCCGCGCAAGACAGCCTGCATTCTCTCGAGGAACAGCAAAAAGCGGTGATCCAACAGGTCAAATCGGCACAGGCCAATTTCGACGCGGGCAACGGCACCATTGTCGATGTGCGCGATGCTCAGGCGCGCGTCGATCTCACCGCCGCACAAGTGCTGGCGGCTCAAAACCAGCTTCAACTCACGCGCAACAGCCTGCAACAGTTAGTGGGCACCACCGTACAAACGCTTGCGCCTCTGCCCAGCAGCACGGCACTGCAGGCGCCGCTCGGCGACATGCACGCGTGGAGCCGCAAGGCCGAAGAGCACAACCTCGGCGTCGATGAGGCGCTATTGGGCGTGAAACTGGCGCAACTCAGCGCGAAAAAGGCCGACACGGGTTATCGGCCCACCGTCTCCGCCTATGCCCGCCTCGACCACAACGCGACGACGGGCGGCAGCCCGCTGTTTCCCTTCAGCAACCGCGCCAATGTCGCCAGCGTGGGCGTGCAGATGCGCTGGCCGTTGTTCACCGGCTATGCGGTGCAAAGCGATGTCGAACAGACCGCGCATCTGCTCGAAAAATCGCAATCCGATCTGGATTCGGCCCGCCTCGCTGCCGCGCAGCAAGCGCGCGCTGCTTACCTCAGCGTGCAATCCGGGCTGGCGCAGGTGAAGGCGCTCGACGCGGCCATTGCCTCCAGCCGCAGTTCGCTGCAGGCGAATGAAACCGGGTTCAAAGTGGGGATGCGGGTCAACATCGACGTGCTCAACGCGCTGTCTCAGCTCTACGAAACCCAGCGTCAGGCCGACAAGGCACGTTATGACGTACTGGTCAACACCCTGCGCCTGAAAAACGCGGCAGGTGAGCTCGACCGCCGGGACATCGACACCCTGAGCGCCCTGCTCGAACCAGCGAGCGAATAAAACAGGGGTTGATCGAAATCAAGCCAACTTGAGCGCAGCACGTTTGGCTGCGGGCTTGTGGCAAGACGATGCGGGCAGAGTCACTGCCCCGTCGAGCCAGGCGCGCAATGGGTCTTCACTCAGAATCTCGATCAATCGCTTGTCCACCCGCACCACACCCAGCTCTTGCAAGTGCGAAAGAAGGCGGCTGATGGTTTCCATGCTCAGGCCAAGGTAGCTGCCGAGTTCTTCTCGGGTCATCAGCAACTCGAACTGATCGCACTTTTCTCCGGCTTGACGCAATTGCTCCTGCCTGTGCAGCAGAAAGCTGGCGATTTTTTGCGTGGCACTCATGCTGCCGAGCCTGAACTGGTCATGCTCGGCCCGCGCGAGGCTCTCGGACGCATAGGCCAGCAGATGATTGAGCAAGCTGCGGTCAGCGCCAACGATGGACTCCACCGCAGCCATCGAAAACTCACAGATCAACGAGGGCGCCAGCGCGATCAGGTCGGTCGTGTAGCGTTGCTGTGCAAACCCGCTCAAACCCATCAGTTCGCGTGCGTAGTGAAAGCTGACGATCTGCGACTGGCCGTTTTCGCCAATCTCTACCGCCTTGAAACCCCCGCTCACCACCAGGTAGAGATGTTTGAAGGGCATGCCGCTGTGCACCAGGGTTTCACCCCTGCTCAATTCCAGCGTCGCCTCGGCGGCTTCGGTCACGCGCTGCCGCAAGACAGCGTTCAGGTCTGCAGGCAGATTGCCGTCGCAGGGATGCGGATGATGCGAGCGGAACTGAGCGGGAATGGGATGCCGTTTCATGTGCGAATCCAGAGAATTCGCGCATCCTAACAAACCCTTTCCAGAACAATGTGACCAAAGGTGCGCCGCGCGCTGGCAAATCAAACCTTGGGTTCGCCCGCATGCACGATCAATACCGGAACCGTGCTGCGCTGCGACACGCCCTCGGCCACGCTGCCCAGAATCATGCGGCGCACGCCGCTGCGACCATGGCTGCCGATGACGATCAGATCGGCGCCCCAACGATGCCCTTCCGCCAGGATGGCGTCGGCCACGCGCGGCAAGGCCTGCGTGGTTTCCACCACGGCGGAGCTAACGTCCATACCCGGAGCGCGGGCTTCATTCACCCAGCGGTCGAGCAATAGCCGGGCATCGTTGCCCAGCACATTGAGAAATTCCGGGGAGGAACTCAGCAGTCCGTTCGCCTCCACCACCACCACGAAGCGAATGGCGGCCTGCTGGTCGCGCGCCAGCGCAGAGGCCTGGGCGGCGGCCGATTGCGCGGTCTGGCTGGCGTCTATGGGAACCAGGATTTTTTTGTAGGTGGACATAATGCCTCGTCGGGTGAATAGAACAGGAACACAAAAAGAGGGGAAACCCCATCAAATGCCGAGCATCTGGTCTTTGGCTTTGAAGTAATGCCGGGCGTGGGCGACAAGCTGAGCATCGGTCGGATGATCGGCCGACTCCAGACCCAGCACATGCTCGGCCACAGCGGGGTCATGGTGCTGCAGATGCTTGAACAAAGCCAGCTTGGCCTGCCCAGGGCCGGTGATGAGCACTTCGGGAATGCCGACCAGGGCTTGCGCCACCTTGTGATAGAAGTGCTGGTCTTCCGGCGCTTTGCCGCTGCCGATCGTGCCGCTCATGACGTGCAGATGCAGATCGGAAGAGCGTCGTGTAGGGAAAGAGTGTAGATCTCGGTGGT
>CALBRU010000256.1 GCA_937927695.1 uncultured Thiomonas sp.
ACGAGATAAGCTAGTGACTGGAGTTCAGACGTGTGCTCTTCCGATCTGCCCGATCTGGTGCCGCTGACCCCGCCGCCCGCGCCCGACACCACCTATTTGTCGCGCATCGACCCGCGACCGCAGCGCCTTCGCGGCATCGACAACGCCGCCGCGGTGCTGCATGCCATCCGCGGCATGCCCGACGTGAAGGCGGCCACCCCCGTGGTCTCCGGCCCGGCGTTTGCCCAGCGCGGTAATGCGGTGCGCGCCGTGGCCATCCTCGGCATCGAGCCGTCGAGCTATGTGCACATCATTCCCATCAATACCGACATCGTTGCCGGACAGTTCGCCGTAGGCGCGGAAAAAATCCTCATCGGCTCGCGGCTGGCATCCGATCTCGGCCTGAGCATCGGCGACACCCTGCGCCTGACCGGCCCCTCGGGCCAGGCGCAGGCGTTCCGCGTGGCGGGCATTTTCACCATCGGCGTGCGCGATGTGGACGAGCGCCAGGTTTACCTCGGCCTGCAACAGGCGCAAACGCTGCTGGGCTTGCCCGGCTCGACCACCGAAATCGACCTGAGCGTGCACGATCTGTTCAGCGCCCAGGCCATTGCCGCGCGCATCGCCCGTACCTTCGACGTCAAGGCCGAGAGCTGGATGACCACCAACAGCCAGTTGCTCAACGCGCTGCGCTCACAGTCGCTCTCGACCAACATCATCCGCCTGTCCATTGCCCTGTCGGTGGCGCTGGGCATCGCCAGCGTGCTGGCGGTCAGCGTGGTGCAGCGCACGCGCGAAATCGGCATCCTGCGCGCCATGGGCGCCACCCGGCTGCGCATGATGTCGGTGTTCCTCATCCAGGGCGGCGTGCTCGGGCTGATCGGCTCGACCATCGGCGCCCTGCTCGGGGTGAGCCTGGTCTATGTGTTCAACACCTCGGGGCCGCGGCTGTTTCCGGTCACTATCAGCCCCTGGCTGGTGCCGCAGGCCATGCTGATCGCCACGCTGGCGGGCATCATCGCCGCGTTTGCACCGGCGCGACGCGCGTCGCACCTCGATCCGGTCGAAGCCATTCGCACCGTCTGACCCCTGCGATGACCAGCGCCGTCACCCCATCCTCGCCCCCTGTGCTGCGCCTTGACGGCCTGCGCAAGGCCTATGGCGTGGGCACGCCGCTCGAAGTGGAGGTGTTGCACGGCATCGACCTCACCGTGCACAACGGCGAGTTTGCCGCGCTCATCGGCCCGTCGGGTTCGGGCAAGAGCACCCTGCTCAACCTCATTGGCCTGCTCGACACGCCCACCCACGGCGAAATTCATGTGCAGGGCCGTCCCACCGTGGACTTGAACGATACCGAACGCACCGCCCTGCGCGGACGCTCACTGGGCTTTGTGTTCCAGTTCCACCACCTCATCAACGCCTTCAGCGTGATCGACAACGTGATGATGCCCGCGCTGCTGGGCGGCGCAAAGCCCGATGCCGCCACGCGCGAGCGCGCCCTCGAACTGCTCGACGCCGTCGGGCTGGCGATGCACGCCCACAAACGCCCGACAGAGCTTTCCGGCGGCCAGCAGCAGCGGGTGGCCATTGCCCGGGCGCTGATGATCCGCCCGCCCATCCTGCTGGCCGACGAGCCCACCGGCAACCTCGACTCGCGCGCCGCCGACGAGGTGTTCGCATTGTTCCGCCGCTTCAACCAGTCCTTCGGCTGCGCGGTGCTGCTGGTGACGCACGACCCGCGCATCGCCGCTCGTTGCGACCGGGTGCTGGAAATGCTCGATGGCCGGCTGGTCGCGGATCGCGCCCAAACGGCTCAGGCATAATCGCAAATAAGAGTCGTTCTTATTTGTAAATTTTGCCGATGAACTGTTTGCGCTTTTTTCCATTTGCCGGGGTCGTCGTCGCCGCTGCACTCGCTCCCGTTTGGGCGCAGACCACCGACAGTGGTCTGCAACTTGCGCCCTATACCGCGCCCATCACGCCCCCGAGCCAGACCTGGAATCAGGGTTTGAGCACGTCTTTGCACCTCGACGCGGAAACGCTGGGAGTCATCGACGGCAAGGGCTCGCGCCAGGCCGTCTCGGTGGCCGCCTTTCAAGCGGCACTCACTCTCGACACAGCGCAGGCCGGTTTGTGGCAGGGCGGCCAGTTCGACCTCATGCTCATGGGCCTGCGCAGCAATGGCAATCTGCAGACGGTGACCAACACGGTGCAGTTGCCGAGCAACCTCTGGGCGCCTGATTTCCTTCGTGTCTATCAGCTCAGCTACCGCCAGCAATTCGGCCCAGGCTTTGTGCAAGGCGGCATCATGGACGTGAACAACACCTTCGACACCACAGGCGTGGCGGGCCATTTGCACAATGCCTCATTCGGCATTGCCCCGACGCTGACCTCCAACGCCAATATCGCCACCTACCCCAATCCCGGCCTGGGGCTGATGGGCGGGCTCGCCTTGGGCAACGGTTGGTCGGCGCAGGCGGGCGTATGGCAGGGCGACCCTCCGGGCATGACGGGTGCCCTCCATCGCGGCGCGCTGTGGATCGCCGAAGCCGATCGCTCCTGGGGCGAGGCCGAACACCCCCAGGGCACGCTGAAACTGGGCGTCTGGCATCTGCAGCAAAGCACCTCGACCTACGGCCCCGATAGCGACGGTTTATATGCGGTAAATGAATGGCGCTGGAAAGACGCCGACCGACGCGATCGGGCCGCTTTCCTGCAAGACGGCTGGAGCCCGGCGGCGTCCAACCCGGTGCGCGGCTATATCGGCGCGGGCGTGCGGATTCAGGGGCTGAACGCCGCCCGCCCTGGCGATGTATTCACCCTCGGTGTGGCGCAGGCGCGCCTGAATTCGCTGCCCTGCGAAACCGTGGTGGAGGCGGTGTACTCGCTGCAACTCGCCCGCCATCTCTACCTGCAGCCCGACATCCAGCGCATTCAGCACCCCGGTGGCGAATTCGGTCATCAGTGGGTTGCGGGGCTGCGGGTGCACATCGAGCATTAGGCGGCCCCCTACAATCCGTGACTTCGCGCGCGACCCTGTGCGCTCATCCATCCCCACACCATGAGCCTGAAATGCGGCATCGTGGGCTTGCCCAACGTGGGCAAGTCCACCCTCTTCAATGCGCTGACCCAAAGCGCCATTCCGGCGGAAAACTACCCTTTCTGCACCATCGAGCCCAACACCGGCATTGTCGAATTGCCCGATCCGCGGCTCGATCAGCTCGCCGCCATCGTCAAGCCGCAGCGCGTCCTGCCTGCGGTGGTCGAGTTCGTCGATATCGCCGGACTCGTGGCTGGCGCGAGCCAGGGCGAGGGGCTGGGCAACCAGTTTCTGGCGCACATCCGCGAGACCGACGCCATCATCAATGTGGTGCGCTGCTTTGAAGATCCGAATGTGATTCACGTCGCCGGCCGGGTGGACCCGATCTCGGACATCGCCGTGATCCAGACCGAACTCTGCCTGGCCGATCTGGGCACGGCCGAGAAGAGCCTGCACCGCATGAACAAACAGGGACGCTCCGGCGACAAAGACGCGAAACGCGTAGCCGACCTGCTCGAGCGCATCATCCCCGCACTCAACGAGGCCCGGCCGGTACGCGCCCTGGGGCTCAGCGCCGAAGAACTGGCCCTGATCGCCCCGCTATGCCTCATCACGGCCAAGCCGGCCATGTTCGTCGGCAACGTGATGGAGGATGGCTTCGACAACAACCCCCACCTGGACCGGCTGCGCGAGTATGCAGCCCAGGAAAACGCCCCAGTCGTGGCCATCTGCGCCAAGCTGGAGAGCGAACTCGCCGGGCTTGATGCCGAGGAGAAACAGGCGTTTCTCGCCGACCTCGGACAGGAAGAACCCGGGTTGAACCGCCTCATTCGCTCTGCATACAAACTTCTCGGGTTGCAGACTTATTTCACCGCCGGGGTGAAGGAAGTGCGGGCCTGGACCGTGCATGTCGGCGCGACCGCGCCGCAGGCCGCCGCAGTGATTCACACCGATTTCGAGCGCGGCTTCATCCGCGCCCAGACCATCGCGTTCGATGACTTCATCCAGTACGGCGGCGAGCAGGGCGCCAAAGACGCGGGCAAGATGCGGGCCGAAGGCAAGGACTACATCGTCAAGGACGGCGACGTGCTGCATTTCCTGTTCAACGTCTGACCCTAGAGCGCCATTTCTCAGCATTTCATAAGATTGCTTAGAACCCAGAAATCAGCGCTAGAACCCCGGAAATTCCGGGGTTTTTCGTTTCCATGAGTTGCATGAAATTGCCCGGCCTTGCTCGCGTAAAGTGACTACGCTGGTGTATACGGAGATTGGACGAGGCGAAACAAGGTGTATATGATCCTTCTGTCGTTCCTCATTGCCGATCTCGTGACACCGTGCTGACAGATGCCCACTGCCGTGCTGCCAAACCGAAGGAGCAGCTCTACCGCCTGAATGACCTTCGCGGCCTTTACCTCGAAGTGAAGCCCAATGGGGTGAAGGCTTGGCGCTACCGCTTCAAGCTGGGCGGTAAGGGGTCGTGGTTTGCGCTGGGCGACTACCCCACCGTCAGCCTTGCTGAAGCGCGGGACAAGTGCGAGGAAGCGCGGAAGCTGGTCAAGCAAGGCATCAACCCCGTCCAGCATCGGCAGCTTGAGCGCCTCAAGCGCGAACAGGATTCCACCAATACCTTTGAGACCGTTGCCAAAGAGTGGCTGGCTCTGCGGGACTGGGAAGACATCACCAAGAAACGCCGCCTGGACATGCTGGAGCGGGTGGTCTTCCCCAGCATCGGCAAGCTCCCGGTGCGCGACATCACCCCGGCGCACGTTCTCGACATCCTCACCAAGACCGTGAAGCGCGGTGCGCCGACCGTCGCCGCCGAAGCCAAACGCACCACGTCCGGCATCTTCGAATTGGCGGTCGCCACCTTGCGGGCAGACAACGATCCTGTCTGGCCCGTCCGCAAGGCGCTGCCCGCCAACAAGACGCAGCACAAGACGGCGCTGACCACCGCGCAGATCGGCAAGCTGCTCAACGACTTCGACAACCACCGCTGCGGCTATCAGGTCAATTTCTGCATACAGTTGATGTGGTGGACACTGGCACGCCCGAGCGAGACAGCAGAGGCGGAATGGGCTGAATTTGATCTCGATGCGGCGCTTTGGACGATCCCAGCCCGGCGCATGAAAGCCCGCCGCGAGCATGTGGTGCCGCTGCCGACGCAAGCCGTAGAGATGCTGCGCCGCCTGCATGCCATCAGCGGCGACCGGACGCACCTCTTCCCCGGCAGGGATGACCGCAACAGGCCGATGTCGGTGCACTCGATCCGGCAGGCGCTCAAGGTGCTGGGCTGGAGCGGCACCTACAGCCCGCATGGCACCAGAACCACGGGTAGCACCCGGCTGAACGAAATGGGCTATCGCCCGGATGCTATTGAAGCGCAGCTTGCCCATGCGGAACCCAACTCGGTGCGCCGCACCTACAACCATGCCACCTACCTCGAAGAGCGGCGGGGCATGATGCAGGCATGG
>CALBRU010000257.1 GCA_937927695.1 uncultured Thiomonas sp.
CCACCGAGATCTACACTCTTTCCCTACACGACGCTCTTCCGATCTCAGGCTGCGGCGATCCGCGAGCAATTGCAGACGCCGCTCGCCCCCGAGAGCATCGAATCGGCGCAGAACGCCGTGCGCGATCTGCTGGTGCGCCACAGCGTGCTGCGCAAGAGCGAAGACGACGCGCACCACACCGCCAAGGCGCTGATCGATCTGTTGGTTCGCAAGCTGGGCGACTACGCCGCCGAGGGCGGCGAGTACAACCAGCGCATGGAAGCCCGGTTGGAACAATTGCAGAGCAGCCGCGAGTGGGACGAAATCCGTCTGCTGGTGCAGGATGTGCTCGACGACAGCCGCAGCATGCAGCAGCGCAGCGGCGAACTCGGCGTGCATCTGGCCGAGGCTCAGCGCCAGGCGCAAGCGGCGCAAGAGCGCATCCGCTCGCTCGAAGGCGAGTTGGAGCAGGCCAGCCAGCAGTTGCAGGAAGACCCGCTCACCGGCGCGCTCAACCGCCGCGGGCTGGACGCCGAGTTCACCCGTATGCAGTCGCGCGTGGCGCGTCAGGGCCAGCCCCTCACTCTGGCGCTGCTCGATCTCGATCACTTCAAGTCGGTGAACGACCGCTACGGCCACGACACCGGAGACGCCGTGCTCAAGGCGCTGGTGGCTCAGGCTAAACGGCTGATCCGGCCAAGCGACCGCGTGGCGCGCATGGGGGGCGAGGAGTTCATGCTCCTCCTGCCCGACACGCCGGTGCAGCAGTCGCTCGTCGTGGTGCAGCGGCTTCTGCTTGCGTTCAGCGATCAGACCCTGGTGCAGGACAGCGCGGGGCGGCGCATTCCCCTGAGTTTCAGCGCCGGAGTGGCCGAACTGTGCCCCGGCGAAGACTTCACCGCGATCTATCAGCGCGTGGACGCCGCACTGCTGCAGGCCAAGCAGGCGGGGCGCAAACGGGTGGAATTCGCCGTGCCCTGCGATGGCGCCAAGACCGGTGGCAGCCTGCCCAAGAGCGCGCTGCGCTACTTCACGCTGCGGGGGTAGGCCTTGGGCAAGGCCGACAAGGGCGGCTCAGCCCGACAGGCTCCTAGTCGGCCCGGTTGCGTTCCGCATTTTCCCGCACCCATTGCTGCGCGCGCTGGCCCAGGCGGGTTTGGGGCGACGAGGCCTGGGTGAGCCAGCGGAAGGTTTGCAGCCAGGCGGGCACGTCGGCTGCTGCCATCGGCCGCGCCAGGGCGTAGCCTTGACCATAATCAGCGCCCAATACCGCGGCCACCTCCACCAGCGCCGGGGTTTCCAGGCCTTCGACCACCACTTTCAGACCGAGCGCCTGGGTCATGTGGACCAGGGCGCCGATGAAGCCGATCATGCCGTCTGCCTCGGTTTGCGCTTCGGAGGGAATCTGCCGCACCAGGCCCTGGTCGATTTTCACCGTGTGGAACGGTAGGGTGCGCAGCCGCAGCAGACTGCTGTAGCCGCTGCCCAGATCGTCCATCACCAGCCGCGCGCCGGTGGCGGCCAGGCTGCGCACCGCGCGGTCGCGCTCGGCGTCGTTCTGGAAGTCGGCGTCCTCCAGAATTTCCAGCCGCAGCCGATCAGGCGCGATGTGCCGGGAGTGCAGCGCGTCGGCCACCCAGCGGGCACATTCGGGCATGAGCAAGACTTCGAGCGGTAGGTTGATGGACAGATCGAGGCGCTGACCGGCGGCATCCCATTGGGCCAGTTGGTTCAGCGCCTGCTCCAGCCCGAGGGTGAACAGCCGGGTGAGCTCGGAAGCGCCAAACGAGGGCAGGAACTGCCCCGGGCCGATCAGCCGCCCGTCTTCGAGCCGCAACCGGGCCAAGGCTTCCATGGCGGTGGGCTCACCCGTGTGCAAATCGACCAGGGGCTGATAGTGCATTTCCAGACCGCCGCTGAACAGGCGGTGGCGCCAGGCGCGGCGGTCCTGCAGGGGCATGGGGGCGGATTCGCGCCGGGTCATCAGGCCGTAAAGCCCGCGTTCGAAGAGTTGTTCGATACCGCGCAGAAAGCTGTGCATGCTCTGCGTTTCGAACTGGCCGGGGTAGCGCCCATAGAGGCCCATGACAGCGAGCATGCGCCCGCGGTTGTCTTTCACCGGCAAGGCGGCCGAACTGCGCACGCCGACGCTGTGCGCTACCGCGCGCCAGGGCGCCATGCGCGGATCGGTGACATAGCTGGCGTTGGTCTCGATCTGCTCACTGCGCCAGCAGCGCGGGTGCGGGGTGAGACCGAAGGGGCTTTGTGGGTCGATGTCGAGATTGGCCATGGCCACCGCATCGAGCGCCTGCCAGTATTCGTCAAACGCCCCCGCGGTGAACTCGGGGATGAAGTGCCCCTGCGCGTCGGGTTTGTAGATCACCGTGGCCGCCATGCCGGGCAGGGCGGTGACCGATTCGAGCACGGTGCGGGCCAGATCGGCCCATTGGGTCAGTTCGGGTTGCATCTGCTCTAGCCCGAACAGCATCTGCTGATATTGCTCGCGCTGCGTTTGCGTCCCTTCGCTTTGCCATTGCAGTTCGCGCTGCAGGCGCGCGGTGGTGACCTGAGCCAGCACGGCGCGATCAGCGCTGCGCACCGGGGCTTCGCCCAGCAAGTCGTGCAGGCTTTGCAAATACCAGCCGAAACTGTTGACCAGCGCCCCGGTGCTGACCCCCACCAGCGCGTGAATGGTGCCGGTGTGCCGCGCTTGTTCCTGGTGGGTTTCGGCCGACAGATCAGGGTGCAGGATTTGCAGCAAGCGGGCATGCTGCTGGCGGCGCAAATGGGCCGTTTCCTCCGCGGAGAGGGCGGCGAGCAGCGCGGCCGATTCCGGATCCTGGCCCAGGGTGGAATAGAAGCGCTCGACGAAGGTCTCGGCGTTGCGCTCCAGCAGGTCGCCAATCAGGCCGAGCAGGCGGCGGGCGGTTTCGCCATAGGGGTCGACATGAATGGGCAAGTCGGCGGGTTTGTCGGCGACCTGCTCCAGGCCATCGCCCCAGACCTGCCACCAACTGGTGCGGTCGGCCTTGTGCGCCTTGCTGGCGTAAAGCGCGGCATCGGCGTGGCGCAGCAGCACCTCGGCCTGCGCCTCGTCAGCCGGGTAAAGCGTCACGCCCAGGCTCATGCCCACCTTGGCCAGCACGCCGTCGCCAAGGTCGAACGGGGTTTCGACGGCGCCGTGAATGCGGTCGAGCACGATGGGCAGATCGGCGGTCTGCGCCAGACCTTCGAGCACCAGCACGAACTCGTCGCCGCCCAGCCGCGCGACCAGATCGGTCTCGCGCACGGCGGCCTTCAGGCGCTCGCCCAGTTGGCGCAGAAGCTGGTCGCCCGCGGCGTGGCCGTGGGTGTCGTTGACCGGCTTGAAATCATCGAGATCCATCACCCCGACAGCCAGCAGATTTTTGTGACGGCGCGCCCGGGCCATGGCCAGCGGCAGGTGGTGTTCGAGGGCGAGGCGGTTGGGCAGGCCGGTAAGGGCGTCGTGGCGGGCGAGGTGGCGCTGCTGCGCCTGCTCGGCCTCCAGATCGGCCTTGAGGTCGATTTCGCCCAGCGCCTGCTCGATCAGCTTGCCCACCCGGCGCAACAGGCCGTGCAGGCCTTCGTCCAGATCGTCGCCGTTGAACAGCACCAGCACCAACGCCGCCCAGCGCCCGCCGTTGCGGCGCAGCGGCAAGACCAGGGCAAGCGGTTGCCAGCCCGGCAGTGCGTATTCGGCCCAGGGTTGCAGCAGCGGCGAATGCGGGTCGGTCTCTTGCGCTTCTTCCGAGGTGTGCCAGGCGCGGGCCAAAGCGTGGGTTTGGGTGGAGCTGACCATCAGCGGCGGCGATTGGGCGGACAGCGTGTCCAGCGCATTACCCCCGGCAGCGAGCGGGTGCACGCGTTCGTGCACATCGGGCTGGGCAACCCACACGGCGGCGAACAAGCCGGTTTCGAGCAAGCGGGTGCAGGCGCTCTCCAGCACTTCGGCGTCGTTGCGCGCGCTGATCAGAATGTCGATCTGCGCCATCACCCCGCGCACCAGTTCCTGCTGGCGCTGGCGGCTTTCGCGCTCTTTGCGTTCGGCTTCGGCCAGTTGCAGACGATCGAGCCCGCGGCCCAGGCTGCGCGCGAGTTCTTCGAGCAGATTGCGTTGGTCTCGGGTGATGCGCGCGCGGCTGTCGCGGTAAATGCTGAACACCGCGTAGAGACGGCTTTGCCGCAGCACCGGCAGGGCGGCCATGGTGCGCAGACCGAACTGCTTCATGCGCCCCGCCCAGGGCACCAGAATTTGGGCGGAGTCTGTGCCTTGCACATAAAGGGGCGCAGCGTCGCGCCAGACCCTGCCGAAAGGCCCCTGGCCGCTGATCTGATCGGCATGGATGGACAGCGCCATCCCATCGAGATAGGCGGTCTTTCCAGCGGCCGCGAGCACCTTGGCCTGCCCGCCGACATCGGGCTGGCCGATCCAGGCCAGTTGCATGCCTCCGGCGTCTGCGCTGATGTCGCAGATGCGCTGGAACAGCGTGGCCTCATCCGGGGCTTCGGCCACCACCTGACTGGCCTGCGCCAGTGCGGCATTGATCTGCGCCAGCCGGTGCTGGCGCTCCAGACTGCGGTTGATCAGCAAGCCGCCGAGCAGTTGCATCAGCAGCAACATCGCCCAGCCCGTCAGCATGGGCCACGTCTGGCGCCACCACAGCGCGGTGAGAGCGCTGGCCGGCAGGCTAGTGAAGGCGACGACCGAATGCGCGCCCAGGCGTTGCCAAGCGCCCAGAAGCTGAGCGCCGCCGACCGCCTGCACCGGCCCGAGGAAAACCCCATGCGTTTGCTCGGGATGTGCGGCAATTTGGCGTGCGAGCACCCCGCGCGCGGGTGCATTCTTCAGCGAGGGCTGGATTTGCGGCAGCGGCGCAGGCAGCCGCGCGAGCAAATAGCCGTCACTGCGCAATAGGCCCACCGCCGGCACCCAGCGGCCTTTGTCGTTGAAACTCGACAAAGTGTGCTGCAGATTTTGCAGCGCCCTCTGCAGGCCCACGTCGAAAATCAGCATGACCTTGAGGTGTGGCGCGCCTTTGTTCAAGGCCAGCGCGCAGCGGGCCGGGGTGATGCGCTGCTCTGGCGCCAGTGGATCGGGCTGCGGCAGCCCGATCTGTATCCGCCCCGGCGCGGACAGGGCCTGCGCAAAACCCGGCGAGGCGGAAATGGCGGCGCGGGCCTGCGCCGGGGCTGCGCGGCTCGGTTCAAGCGCCAGCACATCGCCTGTTTGCGAGACCAGGGAAACGCCGTCGATGAAGGGCATCAGTGCGTTCATTTCGTTCAGCCACGGCCCCGGCTGCTGCAGCAGATCGGGGTTGTCGTGAAGCTGCCGCTGCGCCACGGTGCAAGTGGTCTGAAGCTGGTCGTAGCGCTGATTCATCGCGTCGGCCCAGAACGCGGCCTCGGTTTGCAGAATCTGCTCGATGCCGTTGCGGTTGCGATCCCAGCTCACCCAGAGCACCACGCCAAGGGCCGTAGCCAGCAATAAATTGGCGATGAGCACCGCAATCAGGATGCGGCGGCGGTCGGTCTGGAAACGGGTGTTATGAGACATGCCATGAATCGAAAAATACAGCCCGGCATTACAACACCTCGCGGGCAGGCATCATCCAGACTGCCCGCGGAATGATCGGCAACGGCGGAAAAAATGACAAAGCGCAGGAGGGGTCAGATGACCGACTTCAAATAAACGCCAGCCGTACCGCACCCCAGTGACGGCCGCCCACGTTCACCGGGCGCGACAGCTCCTGCATGATCTCGCCGGTATCGCGGGCATAGACCTGCAGCAGATAGGGGTTGGTGTTCTGCGCGGCGGCCAGACCCACCGGGTCGTTGAACAGCCGCATGGAGCGGTTGCCCGCCAGATCGGTGGCGTAGTCGCCGGTCAGCGGGCGATCAAACACGCTGTTGTGCGCAGCAGCGTAGCCGTTGCGGTCCACCAGCAGCGCAAAGCGGTATTGCTCGCTCTTGCCCAGCCAGGCGTCTTCGATGGGCTGGATGCGGCTTTTGATGAACTCGGTAAAGCGGGTGCGGAATTTCTGCGGCTTGGTTCCGGGCACCGGTTCATACTGCTCGTCCCACAGCGCCTGCTCGGTGAGCGCGCCGCTGGCCAGCGCCTGCGTGAGTGCGGCCTCGATTTCTTTGCAAATGGCGTCGAGATCGCGCATCACCTGGCTGGTTTTCGAGGCGGTGACGAATTGCGTGGCCGCTTCGAACAAGGTCTGGCTGGCGTTGAGCGACTGCTGCACTTCGTCGGCAATGCGCTCGCTGGTGGCGATGGTCTGGTTGGCGCTGGCCTGTACCGTGCTGGACAGTGCGGCAAACTGGCCGCTAATGGCGCGCACGGCGTCCACCTCGTGGCCGAGCTGGGTGTAAACCTTGTTCACGCCAGAATTCATCGCTTCGATATTGCGGGCGATGTCTTGGAAATTGGCCGACATGGCCGTGGCCAGCGCCTTGCCGTTGTCCATCTGTGCGGCGAACTGCCTGGTCGATTGCGTGACCACCTGCAGGCTGCGGCTGACTTCGGCGGCGAAGGTGGCGATGCTCTGTACCGATTGCTGCGTGTTCATCGCCAGCTTGCGGATTTCTTCGGCCACCACGGCAAAGCCGCGCCCAGCCTCGCCCACGCGGGCGGCTTCGATATTGGCGTTGAGCGCCAGCAGGCTGGTCTTCTGCGCGATGTCTTTAATGACCTGTGTGACGGCGGTGACTTGCGCAAAGCCTTTGCCGAGCGCCTGAATTTCGGTCTGGTTTTGGCTCGTGGTCTGTGCCAGTTGCTCGAACACCGCATTGGCCTCATGCGCCTCGCGCGCGCCGCGCGTGCTCAACAGGGTGATGTTTTGCGAATCGGCCCGCAACGCCTCGGTCTGCCCCTGCACTCCGACGATGCCGCGGATGAAGGTTTCCAGGCTTTCGCCCATGGCGCCGATGCGTTCGGTCTGCTCCTTCGCATGCCTTTGCGCGTCCTGTGTGGCGGTGCGCGCCTCGAAGCTGATGCGCGCAATGCCGTAGGCCACCCCGGTGGCGTTGTGCGTGGTGGTATCGACCAGATGCGTGACCAGGGCGACGAAGTCGTCCAGGCCTGCGCCGTACCCTTGGGGCGGCGTTTGCCGCAGGTCGACCGGGCGCTGGGCGAGCAAGTGCTGCAGAAATTCTGCCGGGGAGGGGCTGCTGGCTTCTGCTGGGGGTGCTGAGGGCGTGGTATCCATCGGTCGATCCGCTTGAATGAAAACGTGCGCGTTCAGGCGTGCGCGGCAATCGCCTTGCGAATGGTCTGCGCCAACTCGTCGGCCACGAACTTCGCCACATAGGCATCGGCCCCCACGCTGCGCGCGTGGTCTTCATTGGCCGAGCCCGACAGCGAGGAATGGATGACCACCGGAATGTTCTTGAAGCGCTCGTCCTGCTTGATGTGGCGGGTGAGGGTGAAGCCGTCCATCTCGGGCATTTCCAGGTCGGTGAGCACGAGCTGCACCTTGTCTTCGACGCGCTTGCCTTCTGCCCGTGCCTCGTTGGCGATTGTTTGCAGACGGTCCCAGGCTTCCTTGCCGGTTTTGGTGCTGACGAAGGGCGCGTGTAGCGCCTGCAAGGCCTTCTCGATCTGGGTGCGGGCCACGTAGGAGTCATCGGCCGTGAGAATGACCGCGCCGGGCTTGAGCCCCAGCGCCGGGCCCATATTGTGGGTGTCTTTCACCTCATGCACACGCGAGGGCAGCACATCGCGCAGCACCTTTTCCACGTCGAGCACCAGCGCCAGCCGAGTGGTTTGATCGTCTTCCAGACGGGCGATGCTGGTGACCATGCCGCCTACGGCGTTGGCCTCGGCCGACAGCACCTTGCTCCATTCCAGCCGCACGATTTCTTCCACCTCTTCCACCGCGAAGCCTTGCACCGAGCGCTCGTACTCGGTGACCACCAGAATGTTCAGCCCGGTCTTGGGCACGCAGCCGACCACGGCCGGCAGGTCGATGACGGGGATGATCTGGCCGCGGATATTGGCCACGCCCAGCACATGCTTGGGCGCACCGGGCATGACGGTGACCTGCGGCATCACCAGCGCCTCGCGCACCTTGAACACATTGATGCCGAACAGCTCGCGCCGCGACGATTGCGGTTCTTCGCCAAGGCGAAACAGCAGCAGTTCGAATTTGTTGGTGCCGGCGAGGTTGGAGCGTTCGTCGACTTCTTGCAAGACGTTGGAATTCATGGTGGTGTCCTGTGGGCTGCAATGAATGAATTAGGGAATCTGGCGCATCAGCGCTTCCAGACGGTCGGTGATGGTGTCGCTCAAGGCTTCCAGCCGGGTGGCCAGTTCGGTGGTGCGCGCGGTGTTGTCGGTGCGGATGGCCTCGACCAGTGCCTGGCCGGTGCGGTGTACGTCCTGGTGGACGGAATCGACGCCGACAAAGCCCGCGTCGCTGCCAAAGTAGCTGGCCCCCGCGCCGAAGTACCACTTGCCGAAGAAGCAGCCGTGGAAGTTCGACACATCCATGTCGATCTTCTCTTGCTTCTGCGCCGCGGTAAGCAACTGGCCGATCCATTGGTAGTGCATGGCCAGCGAGACGCGCAGGGTGACGGCGGTATCGGGCCACTTCGATACCGCGGTGACGCCGGTCTTGAGCTGCTCTCGCGAAGTGCGGATGAGGGTCATCATGGCCTCGAAGCGCTGCACCAGCACCTGCATCAGCGCGGCGGCCTGCTCGGCATCCAGGCGCTGGCGGTCGGCGTCGCTGACCAGTTGGCGCATCAGCCCGGTCTGCTCGGCGGTGACGGTGC
>CALBRU010000258.1 GCA_937927695.1 uncultured Thiomonas sp.
GAGCGGGTCGAAGTCGCGGTTTTCGTCGCGCGCAGCCTGCACTTGCGCGCTCATCTGCGCCTCGGCCTGAATTTCGATTTCGCGCACCTGCTGGCGCAGACGGTCGAGGTTGTCGCTCAGATCGCCCACCGAAGCGCGTATGGCGCCGAACTCGTTTTCCAGCCGGGCGCGCGAAATGGTGATTTCGCCCGCCTGATTGACCAGACGGTCGAGCAGCCCGGCGCGCACGCGCACAGCCTGTGCAGCGATACGCGGCGCGAGGACGCGGGTGACCGGTTCAGCCGCTGCAGGCGTGGCAGCTGTCGTGACGGCCACCGCAGGCAGCGACTGGGCCGACACAGCGGTGTCGGGCTGGGCGCTTGGGGTGAACACCTCGGAAACGGTGGCCACCGGGAGGTCGGCCAGTTGGCTCTCGCCGCGCTGCGCCGCGCTGCACAGGCGGTCGAAGCGGGTGTTGAGATGGTCGAAACGGCCCAGCAGCTCGGCCAGATCGGCCTCGCTGACTGGCGTATTGGCCGTCAGGGTGTCGATGTCGGATTCGAGGCTGTGCGCCAGGTCGCCGAGCTGCATGGCGCCAGCCATGCGCGCACTACCTTTGAGCGTGTGCAACGCCCGCATGGCTTGAGCGGCTGGCGCGGTATCCAGCGGATGCTGTTCCCACTGGCGCAGGCTGGCGGCCAGGGTGGGCAGCAGTTCGTTGGCCTCTTCCTCGAAAATTGGGAACAGGTCGGGATCGATGGTGTCAACCAGCTGGTCGGCAGTCGCAGCAGATTGGGTTGAGCTGGCCTGTGGCTGCGGAGTTTCGGCCGAGGCGGGCCCAAGCGTTGCAGGCGCAAGCTCGGGCACGGCGATTTGTTCAAGCTGGGCAGCCGGTTCGGCCGTGGGTGCCGACTCGGCGCTCGGCTGGGCATTTTGGGCCAGCGCAGCTTCCTGCAGGGCTTCGAGCCGGGTGAGCAACTCGACTTGCACGGGCTTGAGGAAGCCCGCGGCAAACTGGTGCAGCAGTTGTTTGATGTCGCTGGCCGCCTGTGCCAAGGCGTCGAGATCGGCAGGGCGCGCAGCGTGCGCGGGCAGGTCGCGCAGGGCGTCGAGCGCATGCTCGGTCTGGCTGGCGAGATCGGCCACACTGCGCAGGCCGACGGTGGCCGAACTACCGGCGAGCTTGTGCGCCGAAATGACGGCCGCATCGCCGAGCGCCTGGGCGGGATCGGTCAGCCAGTCGTGAATGTCGCTGTGCAGATGGCGCGAGAGTTCGTCGGCTTCGGCCAGGTAAATGTTGTAGAGCGGGGTAGGAATGCGCAACTCGCCGATCTGGCGGTAGCCGGGTTCGCCTTCGTCGCTTTTCTCGGGGGGCACTGGTGCGAGGTCGGCGTCGGCTGCGGTGTCAGCCGGGGGAGCGTCCTGCGCGAAGACAGCCGCCTCGAACTCAGCCATCTCGGCTTCTTCGACCTGGGGAAGTTCGACAGCGGGCGCATCGCTTGGAGGCATCTCGGCCGGGGGAGCCTCGACCGTGGACATCTCGGCCGAAGGCATCGACTCGGGCGCCAGAGTGTGATGGGGAAGTTCGAGGTCGATGCCTTCGAACAGCGCATTGAAGTCGGTGGGTTCGTGCAGGGCCTCTGGTTCGGGCGCTGCAATTTCGCTGGGCGATTCCGCCGCTTCAACTGCGGCGGGCTCGGCAGCCATTGAGGGTTCGCTGGGTGCGTCGTGCAGGGTGGGCAACGAGGGCTCGGCGGATTCGCCTGCCGCATAGGCCTCGGCGGCGCGGCGCAGAGGCTCGCTGCTGAAGGCCTCGGCCTGGCCTTGCTGGATCGCTGCCGCCCATTCTCCAAGCTCGGTGAGCGCGTGCGCCGCCAGGCTGAGCAAGGGCGGCGAGGCCCGGTGTTGATCGGCGATTTGCCGGTTGAACACTTGTTCGAGCGCCCAGGCGGCTTCGCCATAGTCGCGCAGGCCGACCATGCGCGAGCTGCCTTTGAGGGTATGAAAAGCGCGACGCAGACTGGTGAGCGCGCCTTCGTCGTCGAGGTTGGCGTGCAGTTGCTGCAGTTGTTCGTGGCCGCTTGCGATGACCTCCCGTGCTTCCTCCAGGAAGATGTCGATCAGTTCGTCTTCGGCATCGTTTTCGGGCTCGGCAGGCAAGGCTGCTTTCTGGGCGGATTCAGGGGGGACAGTCGGCTCGGCCGGGGTTGCGCGCGCCTCTTGCACAGGGGCGGCGTCTGTCTCCAGGGGCATGTGAGCAGCACTCGGCAGTTCAATCACCCCTTCGCTTGCACCTTCGCTCGGCACGCTCAGCATCTGCGCCGGAAGATCGGGTACGCCGGCCAGAGCGGCCTCGGCGCGCAACTGCGCGAGGCGCTGCTGCGCCTGCTCGGGCGGCAGACCCTGGGCGATGTCGTCCTTGAGTTGCTGCGCCGCGTGCTCGACGTCTTGCTGCAGGGTGGGCGGGGCGGTGCGCTGGGTGGATGGAACGACGGCGCGCAGCTCCTTTTTGTCGTCGTCGAACACGAACAGGGTTTTGGCCAGCTCGGGCTGATAGGACAGCATGTCGACCAAAAAACCGAGCACGCCGATATTGCTGGCCAGGGCGTCGAAGCGCTGGCTGTCGGTCGGCACATCGTCGGCCACGAGACTGTCAATTTCGGTGCGCAGGTAGCTCAGCGCCTGGCTGGCGACATCGACGCCGAGCACCGAGAACACGCCGCGCATCTGCGACAGCAGGCGTGGTACCTGTGCCAGATCGGGCTTGCGCGACGGATCGCGGAAATAGGCGTCGAGCAGTTTCTCGACGGTGCTCATGTCGGCGCGCAGTTCCTGTACCACGCTGCCCATGGTCTGCGACTCGGAGGCCTGGCGGAACAGGTCTTCCATCCAGCCGGCCAGCGGGTCAGGTGTTTGGCCGTTGGCGCTCTGGTCGAGGCGCCGCGCGAGGATTTGTGAGCGCTCCAGAAATCGCTGCTCTTCTGGACGGAAGTGCGCAAAGGTGATTTCGAGAAACAGAATGGCGGTGGCGACATCGAGCGCGCGCTCGGGGGTGAGAAAGTCGCTGCGTGCACTGATTTTCTTGAACAGGCCCGCGAGCGATTGCGGCAGCGCTTCGCTGCCTGGCGTGAGCGCATGCAGAGGTTGTTCCAGCGCCTGGGTGAGATCGACCAGGCGAGCCATGCGCGCGGGATCGAGGTGCGTCTGCGCGTGGCCGGCCAGAGCGCTCCAGGCGTCGCGCAGGGTTTGCACGCGCTTGCGGACTTGCTGCACCAGGGCGGGGTCGATCAGGCCGAAATGGCTTTGGTGGTAATCGGCAAACGGCGCGGCAGCGAGGTGCAGCCGGTTGTCAATGGCTCGCAGCACCGGAAGGGACTGCGCGGTGACGTCGCCATTGCCGTGCAGCGACTGGGCGCAAAAGAAGGTGAGGTCGTGACCCAGCCTTTGGGGGGCGGGGCTTTGTCCTTGCAACTGGCTACGCAATTGCAGGTTGAGGCGGTTGAGCAGCCGCTTAATGTCGAGATCGGGCGTGAGCAGGCCGCTGCCGATGGCTTCGAACAAGCCGCGCGCGAGCCACCACAGGCTGGCCGTCGGCCCCGCGCTGCTGGCCTGCGCCCGACGCGCGACGGCGTCGAGCGCTTGCATGGCGGAGGCGGTCTGCTGACCGCGCAGCACATGGAGCAAACTCATTTCAAACTGGGCGCGATCATCCGGCGTCAGGGTGGGGGCAGGAGCGCCTGCGGCGTCGGTGACGGGAGGGGCGTCCGGCCAGGCCCAGTCGTAGTCCCACAGGTCGGCCGGGTGGATGCGCTCGGCCTGCGCCAGTTCCATCAGGTCGCGGTACTGTGGATAAAGCTTGAGCGCAGGTTCATTTTTGCCCGCCCGCTGGGATTCGAGAAAATCGACCAGGGCGTTGAAGCCAGCCTCGAAACGCTGCAGTGCGGTGTTGTCGAGTTTTTCCGGATGGTCGATGAGTTGATCGAGCGCGTTCTCGGCGGCCTGCATCAGGCGCGCCGCGCCAAAAAAACCCAGCAGTTCGATGGCGCCTGCGGCCTGGTGCACCTGGGTGCGGGCGGTGCGCAGGCCCGTCATTTCGGCCTGGACCGAACCGAGCACGCCGTCGTCCTGCTGCTGGGCGGCGCGCTTGAGCGCGGTGCGGGCGGACTGGAGGTTGTCGCTGATCTGATCGAGCAGCCAGGCCAGAGGCCCCATGTCCGTCTCAGGGGGAGATGCCACGGCGGGGTTCGAAGCGGAGACTGTGTTCATGCCGGAAAACGCGAGGGACGGACGTTGGAATGCAAACGAGGAAGGCGGGTCAGTTGATCTTGAACCGCGAGACGGACTGGCGCAGATCATCGGCAACCCGGGCGAGTTCGCGCACCAGCGAGGCGGTGGAGCGCGTGCCTTCGGAGGTTTGCTCGGTCACGGTGAAAATGGTCTGGATGTTGTCGGCCACCTTGTTGGCGGAACTGGCTTCGACCTGGGTCTGTTGCGAAATCTGGGTGATCAGCTCGGCAAGTTGGCGCGACACCGCGTCGATCTGGGCCAGCGCGGCGCCGGCGTTGTCGGCCAACTTGGCCCCTTCGACCACGCCCTGGGTGCTCTTTTCCATGGCGGCCACGGCGTCTTGGGTGTCGGTCTGAATGGTGCGCACCAGTGCGGCGATTTGCTTGGCCGACTCGGCCGAGCGTTCGGCCAGGCGCTGCACTTCCTCGGCCACCACCGAGAAGCCGCGACCCGCTTCACCCGCTGACGCGGCCTGAATGGCAGCGTTCAA
>CALBRU010000259.1 GCA_937927695.1 uncultured Thiomonas sp.
CAGTAATAGAACTGCAGCCCCGGATGCTTGAACGCAATCGCGTAGGTGCTGACAGGGTGTCCTGGGCCGGGCGTGCCTTGCACGGCGCCGTCAAAGCGGGTGCTGGTTTTGCCTGTCAGCGGGTTGTAGCCGATGATGGTGTGCGCACCGGTGTCCTGATCGACGAACACCACCTTTTGCCCGGGGCGTACCACCACTACGTTTTCCAGAAACATGTTCGCGCCGTTCATGTGCACATAGACCGGCGCTGCCTGGGGCGTTGCGGCGGTAGCGGCGAAGCTGCCGGGCGCCAGCAGCAGGGCGCCGGCTGACAGCAGCGCGGTTGCCGCGGCATTGCGCGCCCGAGCGCGCAGGGGGTTGAAAGTGTGCAAGTTGTTCTCCTTGGCGATGGCGGGTTGTGCAACAACCGGCGGCGACCAACGCTTCGTGCCGGTTGCAAGCGAAAGATCAATACGCGCGGTAAGAGTCTTCATTCGGGCGCGCGGTTCCGGGAATGGGCCACGCCAAAGCGCAGCGCCAAGGAGGGCAGCACGAACAGGTTGTAGAGCAAGCTGGTGAGCAGTCCGCCGAGCAGCGCCACGGCCATCGGCCCTTCGATTTCGCGCCCTGGCGCATGCAAGCCTAGCGCCAGCGGCAGCACGCCGAGTGCCGTGACCAGGCTCGTCATCACGATGGCGGCCAAGCGGTCGGCCACGGCGCGCTGCAAGGTGTCGCTGTTCCAGTCCAGGCCATGCTCGCGCTGCAATTGCGCGGCGTGGGCAAAGATGAGAATGGCATTGCGCAGGCTGATGCCCATTAGCGCGAGCAGGGCGATCACCGCCCCCAGTGACAGCACGCCGCCCACCAGCCAGGCGGCGAACACGCCGCCCGCCCAAGCGGTGGGAACCGAGAGCAGCACCAGCAGGACCTGCCGCGTCGTGGTGGAAGCGGCCTGCAACGGCGTGGTGGCAGGCCCATCCTGCGCTTGAGGCCTACGTCCCAACGCTATCGACAGCAGCAGGATCAATCCGGCCAGCACCCCGAACACGTCCACACCCAGCCGCTGCAGCGTGGCGCTGCGCTGCGCCGCTTCGCCCTCGAATTGCAGGGTGATGCCTGGCGGCAGTTGCACCTGCCGGGCAATGGCCGCGCGGGCGCGCTGCACAAAGCCTGTGAGATTGGTCGATGTGGTGGAGGCCAGCACGGTCTGCTCCCGCTGCCCGCCCAGATGGCGGATGTCCGACGGGCCGCTGGCTGCGCTGATGCGGGCCAGTTGCGACAGCGGCACGAAGCCCAGCGTCGGCGTGTGAATCAGCAGATCGCCCAGTGCCTGCGGATTGCTACGGGCGCTGCGGTCTAGCACTACGCGCACCGGCACCGGCACCGCGCCGTGGAACACCGTGCCGGTGATGCGGCCGGCAAACGCGGTTTGGATGGTCTGCAGCACCGGCAGCGGCTGCAGCCCCCAGCGGCGCAGCGCCTGCGCATCCAGGCTGATGTCGAGTTGCGGCACTCCGGGCGGCGCCTGCAACTGCACGCCGGTGGCCGTGGGCAAGCGGTTCAGCACGCTGGCCACTCGGGCGGCCACCCTGTCGAGGGTGTGCAGATGGTTGCCCAGCACATGCACCACCAGCGGTGCACCCGCACCACTGGCCACGGTGTTGTCCATGCGCTCGGTGAGAAAGCTGTTGACGCGAAAGCTGGCTCCGGCAAAACCGCCGAGCACGCGCTCGATGGCGGCCAGCGCCTGTGCCGAATCTG
>CALBRU010000260.1 GCA_937927695.1 uncultured Thiomonas sp.
GATGAAGCACCAAGAGCGCCATTCATCGTTACCGACCATATCGGTGCTCAAGCGGTGTATGTCTGCCCACACTGCAAGACCGGCGGCCTCCGTTTCGCTCACGAATTGCACTATGAGGGTGGATGCTTTGATGGTAAGCGTGAGGAGGGTGGCCGGCACGCCCTCAATCTCGACTTAGTTCGTGGGCGTTTAGAAGTTGAGCCGTGCATTAATGACTCGGTTTTGCTTGAAGTTTTGCGAATCCCACTTTATTGCAAGCAGTGCAGATCAGAATGCGCTCTTGTTTTTAGGGTTGAAGCAAAAGCCCATTTGTATGCCACTCTGGAGGCGGTGAAATGAATCCCAAAAATGAAAAGCGCCTGAACCCCTGCCAGAGTTCAGACGCATACACCAAACGCAATCATTATTTTATCCGCCTACTGAATATTTTTGTGCTGATCTGGCTTGCCCTTGGCGTGATTTATTTTGTGAGAGGGTAACCATGTATATCGCCCTCGTTGATAACAAGCGCGCGCCCGTGCGTAAATGCGGTTCCGCTGACTGGGCAAAGCTGAAAGCGGTATTTATGCACCACGAGGTCGTCCCCGGCACCGTCAGCCCGGAGACCATCGACGCCATGAAAGACGGGACGGCGTGGATGCCTGCTCAGATTGATGCCGGGCCGCGTAACGCCAGCCGCGTGCAAAGCGTCAGTGCCGTGGTGCTCGATATTGAAGCGAGCAAGGCAGCGCCACACATTCAGCCCCCGGCGTTCGATGAGACTGTCGAGCGCATCAGGGCCAAGGGCTGGCGAGCGTATGCGCACACCACGTTTCAGCACCGCTCCGACGCTCCACGCTATCGCCTGATCTTTGCCGTTGACCGCGACCTGAAGCCGGACGAACTCAAGCCGCTTGGGCTGCGTATCGCCGCGCTGCTCGGTCTGGAACCAGTCACGGACAAGGGCGCGCTGGAACCGGCACGGCTCTACTACTTGCCGCGTTGTCCTGAGGATGCGTTGGGCAACGCATGCAGCGAAACCATCGACGGTCAACCACTGGACGTTGACACGCTGCTGGCGCAGATCAAGCCGGAGCAAAGGCAGCAGCCTATGGCGACTAGCCCGCTGCTCGCAGCAGCCAGCGCGGTTTATGACCCGCCGACCGCCGAGCAGGTGCGCGCCGATCTGAAGGCAATTAACGCGGATTGCAGCTATGAGCAGTGGCGCAACGTGATCTGGGGCGGCCTGTCCACTGGCTTGCCGCAAGCCGAGGAATTGGCCCGAGAGTGGTCGCAATCCGCCCCCCATCGCTACGACGAGGGGGCCTTCAACCGGCTGGTGCAGAGCTATCGACCCCAACCTGACGGCATCACCTATGGCACGGTGCGCAAGCTGGCGATGGCTGCTCAACTTCCCCAGCCGCAGCCCCTTCCCGATAGCCTGCCGCATGTCGCACCGTTTGACCTTGCCATATTGCCCGATGCACTGCGCCCCTGGGTCGCTGACATTGCCGAGCGAATCGGCTGCCCGCCCGATTTCGTGGCCGTTCCGGCGATGGTCGCCCTGGGTTCGGCACTAGGACGCAAAGTCGCCATTCGCCCGCAGCGGCAGACCGACTGGGCCGAGGTGGCGAATCTCTGGGGGTTGGTCGTTGGCCGCCCTGGCATGCTGAAAAGCCCGGCGTTGCAACAGGCCACGGCACCGCTGCGTCGGCTGGCTGTAACCGCTCAAGGCCACTACGCCGACGAAAGCGCCGCGTGGAAGCAAAGGCAGAGATTGCGGGAGCTGCAGGCCGACGCAGCAGAGAAGCAGGCCCGCAAGGCACTAAGTGCGAACGCCAACGCCAATGTGTCGCACCTGCTCAACCCGGACACCGAAGCAGAGCCGTTTCTCAAACGATACAGCGTCACCAACGCCACGCCCGAAGCGCTGGGGGAACTGATGCGGCAAAACCCGCAGGGCCTTCTGTTGGAGCGCGACGAGATCATGGGCTTCCTGCGTGACCTCGACCGCGAAGATCATGCAGATCACCGGGCATT
>CALBRU010000261.1 GCA_937927695.1 uncultured Thiomonas sp.
CTTGCCCGATACCGACGGGAAGGGCGTCGATCCCCGCGCCTGCGGCTGCGGCACGACGCTGGTGTCGTACAGGGTGAAGGCTTTGGTGGACTCGTTGAAGCCGAACACCCACATGCCCAGCTCGCCGGACACATTAGGCACCTTGCTGCCAAACGCGCCCAGACCCCAGATGCGCTGCCCCTGCGCATTCACCCCCAGCGCAAACGGGTAGCCGCAGCGCACCCCTTGCGTGCCAGAAGGGCAACCGGGGGGCAAGCCGTTTGGGAGGAAGCTGTGAATGATGGTCTTGCCCCCGGTTTCGACGTTGATCGCGGTGAGGTCGGCCAGATTGGTACTTCCCGACGAATGATTGTCGATGTAGCGCAGCGTGGCCGGATCGGCGTGATCCCAATAGAACTGCTCCACATCACCGGGGTTGATGTCGAGGAACTTGATGAAGGCATAGGTCGTGCCGTCATACATCGCCCAGCCCTGCTGCCCACCCGCCTGCGCCGTCGAACCGGGCACGTAAAGGATGAAGCGGGTTTCGTCGCAATTCCAGGCCATCGCGGTGGGGTAGGCCGGGGCGACACACAAATTGTTGAAGTCCTTGACGCAGTCGGTGATGCGGGTGATTTTGAGGCCGAAGTCGGGATCAGTGACGGTGGCCCCTTTCGCGGGTTTCGCCAAAGCGCTGTAAGGCACGGGTGCCTTGCCGTACTGAGTGAGCCCTTTAGACAGGTCGGTGCCCTGCGGCACGGTTACCGCCGGCGTGGAGGTGGCCGCAGGGGTGACCGAGTTCGACGCAATTCCCTGGCTGCCAGTTACGGGGGCAGTCTGATTTCCCGCAATCGAGGATGTCGAGCCGCTGCTGGCACCCGCGCCTCCTCCGCCGCCACAAGCCGCCAGTGAGCCCAGCGCGGGCAGGGAAAGGAGAGACTTCTGAATGAAACGACGACGGGAATGCTGCATAAAACGACTCCTGGAACTTGACCGCGTTCGACAAAACGCAAACGCAGAGCTGTGACTAGATAAGCGCCATGACCTATCCCGCACGAACGCGGAACCCAGTCCGCCAAGGGTGGTGTGAAATCTTCACGCCGATCAGCCCGCAAAAAGGAAATTTCCCCCTAATTTAGGGGGTGCATGGGGCTGTCGTCTATGTCCAGATGTAATAGTCGCTACCGAAGAAACAAATCACTGCTGCTGACACACCGTGTTGGTGTTCTGCAGAAAATTGGTCACCGTGGCCTGGCGGCCTTTGAACCACACCTGGAAGGCGCTGTTGCGGTAGCGGGCGCCGTCGGCGGAGACGGTCTGATCCAGAGTGAGATTGCCCAGTGCGGTTTGCAGCGTGACCGACACGTCGCCGAAGGTGGCGATGAAAGAGCTGCCGTCCTGGCAGTTGAAGCGCACGGCACCCGGCGGCAGGGCGGATGCACTGGGCTGCGGCGCCAAAGCTTCAGGCGTGGGGGCCAAGGGTGCGGACTGCGGCGCAGCGGGCGCGCTTGCAGCCGGGGCCACACCGGCCGGTCCCAGAGGCTGCACGGTGATGGGCGCGGCAGGGGCCAGCGGCTGGGCTTCGCTCTGGGGCGCCTGCGGGGTGACGGGGGCGTAAGTCGACGGCGGCACCGTGACGCGTGGCGTCGGTGGATTGAGTTGCTGCACCGGAACGGGCTGGTTGAGGTTGACCGGCGTGGCGCATCCCGCCAGGGTCAGCGCACCGAGGGCCGCAAGTGTCGCAGCGCCGACTGCGCTCAAGCGCAGAACAAAAGTGTGTTTTTGCCGATTCATGCAGAGACTCCCGAAATCTGTTGCAGAAATTGAACCATACAAACACAACCGGCTTGCCCGTGTGACGGCGCGCAACTGTAGAGACTTGTAAAGCCCATGAAATTCCCGCATCGCGCTGCCCGCTTTTTATGATGCGATAGACGCCTTCCCGATAAAGCGCCGGGACGCCCGCGATCAATCACCTGCCTGCGGCCTGAAGGAACCCGACTTGCCGACCTTTGCCCTTGCCGTCCTGCTCGGCTGTGCGCTGCAGACCGCGCAGGCCGCGCTTTGGCCGCAGCCGATTTACGGCGTCATGGCGACCGCAGGCATCGGACTGACTGCGGCGCTGCTGCTGTGGCAGGGACGCTACGGCGGCTTGTCGAACAACAAACATAAGCGGCAACGCATCGTCCTTCAACTTCTGCTCGCCAGCGGCGGTTTTGCGCTCGCTTTCGGGCTGACGGGCTGGCGCGCCACTCCGCTGCTGGCCGACCGGCTCGACCCGGCGCTCGAAAGCCAGGTCATCCAGGTGCGCGGCGTGGTGACCGGGCTGCCGGTGCTCTACCCGGATGCCACGCGCTTCGTCCTCACGATCACCCCGCCCGCACCGGCCGGGGTGCCAAGCAAGGTGTCGCTGAGCTGGTATGCGCAGCGCAGCGGCTCCGGCCCTGCGCAAGCTCCGCCGCGCGTGCATCCCGGCCAGGAATGGCAGTTTTCGGTTCGCCTCAAGCGCCCGCATGGCCTGGCCAATCCGAGCGGCAACGACACCGAGTTGACGCTGTTCCGCGAGGGGATCGGCGCCACCGGAACCGTGAGCCGCATGGGCGCGCCCCCGCAGCTTCTCGGCCTACGCCGCGCGCCTGCCGACTGGATCGCGCAACTGCGCGACCACCTGCGCCAGGGCATGATGGCCGCGCTGCAAGGGCAGAACGCGCCTCACCCCCTTCCCGCCGCCGACACCGTCATCGCGCTGGCTCTGGGCGACCAAAGCGCGATTTCCGCGCAAGACTGGGCGACTTATCGCATCACCGGCGTCGCGCATCTGATGAGTATTTCCGGTCTGCACATCACCCTGCTGGCCTGGCTGGCCCTGGGTCTCGTGGGTGGCTTGTGGCGGCAGAGCGCCCGGCTGCGCCGCCCCTGGACGCTGACCCTTCCCGCCCCCACCGTCGCCGCCTGGGGCGCGCTGCTGACCGCCACAGCCTACGCGTCCATCGCGGGTTGGGGCGTGCCGGCGCAGCGCACCCTGCTGATGCTCGCGGTGGTGCTGTTGCTGCGCCAGCGGGGGCTGCGCGCCGACTGGCGCGACGTGATGGCGCTGGCGCTGACCGCCGTGCTGCTGTGGGATCCATGGGCGGTGCGGCAGGCCGGGTTCTGGCTGTCTTTCGTGGCGGTGGGCATGCTGTTCGTTGCGGGCAACGACAGGCATCCGGAAACCGCCGCGCTGGCCTGTGGCCCCGGCGAAGCCGCACCTGCCGGTCGGCTGCAGCGCGGCGCTCAGGCGCTGCGCAGCGCCGCGCACTCGCAGTGGGTGGCCACCATCGCCCTGCTGCCGTTCACGCTGTTGTTCTTTCAGCAAATCGCGGTGCTCTCGCCGCTGGCCAATGCGCTGGCGATTCCCGTGGTCACCCTGGCGGTTGCGCCGCTGGCAGTCGGCGGCCTGCTGCTGCCCGCGCCGCTGGACGGCTGGGTGTGGCGGCTCGCGGCCTGGGTGCAGCAAGGTCTGGACGCAGTGCTGCGCCAAATGGCCGACTGGCCGCTGGCGCAGTGGCACGCCGCTGCGCCCGGCGGCCTCACGCTGGCGCTGGCCGCGCTCGGCGTGCTGGCACTGGCGCTGCCGTGGAACTGGCCGCTGCGCGCGCCCGGCCTGTTGCTGCTCCTGCCTCTGGCCAGCAACCCTGGCACCGCGCCCGAGGCCGGGGCAATGGAGGTGTGGTTTGCCGATGTCGGACAGGGCATGGCGGTAGTGGTGCGCACCGCGCGACACACCCTGCTGTACGACACCGGCCCGCGACAGGCGCCGGGCGTGGACGCCGGTGGCCGCGTGCTGCTGCCGCTGCTGCACAGCCTGGGCGTGCGCCGTCTCGACCGCGTGGTGGTGAGTCACGACGACAGCGATCACGCGGGCGGCGTGGCTACCCTTGCCCGCGCCCACCCCGAGGCCGATCTGCTCACCTCGGCCCCGCCAGACGCCGCCGCCCGCTACGGCCTGCAACAGCGTCAGCCCTGCACCGCCGGTCAGCACTGGCGCTGGGACGGCGTGGACTTCCGCATCGTCAGCCCCCTGCCCACAGACGCGCCCAGCAGCGACAACGCCCGCTCCTGCGTGCTGCATGTGGCCGCGCGCGGCGCCTCGGTGCTGCTTACCGGCGACCTCGATCAGCGGCAAGAGCGCGCCCTGCAGCGCGCCGATCTGCTGCCCTATGCCGACGTGCTGCTCGTGCCGCATCACGGCAGCAAGACCTCGTCGAGCGAAGCCCTGCTCGACACGGTGATGCCGCGCGCCGCCGTGGTGCAGGCGGGCTACCGCAATCCGCACGGACACCCCCACCCCGCCGTGCTGGCGCGCTATGCCGAGCGCGGCATCGCCGTCTGGCGCACCGACCAGCAGGGCGCGCTGCTGTGGCGCGACAGCGCGCCCGACACCTTCGTCGCCCGGCGCGAGGCGAAACCGCATTACTGGAGCGCAAATATGAAACCTGCCGAGGTTTCTCACTGAAGTTTCACACCACACGACCGGTCTGGCCTGTATCTTGCTAAATCTGCTGCACAGCCCAATCGAGAGACGACGATGCGCTTCTACGACGAAATGACCCCCGCAGACGGCGGTGTGCGCCCGCACTATGCGCAATATGCGCATTGGCTGGCGCAGCAGCCGCCCGACACCATCCGCGCCAAGCGTGAGGAGGCCGAGTTGATCTTTCGCCGCGTGGGCATCACCTTTGCGGTGTATGGCGACGAGGCGGGCACCGAGCGGCTCATTCCCTTCGATCTGATTCCGCGCATCATTCCCGCTGCGGAATGGAAGCATCTCGAAGCTGGGCTGAAGCAGCGCGTCACCGCGCTCAACCGCTTCCTCCACGACGTGTATCACGATCAGGAAATCCTCAAGGCCGGCATCGTGCCGCCCGATCAGGTGGTCGGCAACGCCCAGTTCCGCCCCGAAATGATGGGCATCGACCTGCCGCACCACGTCTATGCGCAGATTGCGGGCATCGACATCGTGCGCGCCGAAAACGCGCAGGGCGAGGGTGAATACTTCGTGCTCGAAGACAACCTGCGCGTGCCCTCGGGCGTGAGCTATATGCTGGAAAACCGGCGCATGATGATGCGGCTGTTCCCCGAGCTGTTCGCCCGCCACGGCATCGCCCCGGTAGCGCATTACCCGGACATGCTGCTGGAAAAGCTGCGCGCCGTCGCCCCGCCCAATGTGAGCGAGCCCACTGTGGTCGTGCTCACGCCGGGCATGTACAACTCGGCCTATTTTGAGCACGCCTTTGTCGCCCAGCAGATGGGGGTGGAATTGGTGGAAGGGCAAGACCTGTTCGTCAAGGACGACTTCGTCTATATGCGCACCACGCAGGGCCCGCAACGGGTGGACGTGATCTACCGCCGCATCGACGACGATTTTCTCGACCCCGAGGTGTTCCGCGCCGACTCAGGCCTGGGCTGCGCCGGGCTGATGCGCGCCTACCGCGCGGGCAATGTGAATCTGGCCAACGCCATCGGCACCGGGGTGGCTGACGACAAGTCGATCTACCCCTATGTGCCGCGCATGATCGAGTTCTACCTGGGCGAAACGCCGCTGCTGCAAAACGTGCCCACCCGCATGTGCCGCGAGCCCGACAGCCTGGCGTATGTGCTGGAACACCTGCCCGAGCTGGTGGTCAAGGAGGTGCATGGCGCCGGGGGCTACGGCATGCTGGTCGGCCCGGCCTCCACAAAGGCCGAGATTGCCGCATTCACCGAGAAGATCAAGGCGCACCCCGAGCACTACATCGCCCAGCCCACGCTGGCGCTGTCCACCTGCCCCACTTACGTCGAGTCGGGCATCGCCCCGCGCCATCTCGACCTGCGGCCCTTCGTGCTGTCGGGCAAGACTGTGTCCATCGTCCCCGGCGGGCTCACCCGGGTGGCGCTGGGCGAAGGCTCGCTGGTCGTCAACTCCTCGCAGGGCGGCGGCACCAAGGACACCTGGGTGCTCGAAAAGTAGCCCGCCCTCGCAAACTCTCAGCCCCGAGAAACGCATCATGCTCAGCCGCACCGCCGATCACCTGTTCTGGATGGCCCGTTACACCGAACGTGCCGAAAACACCGCCCGCATGCTCGATGTGCATGTGCAGTCGGCCCTGCTGCCGCAAGGCGCCGAGGCCATGCATCTGGGCTGGCACGGCCTGCTGGGCATCTCCGAGCTGACCGCCGCCTACACCGAGTGCCACGGCGAGATCGACGCCGACAAAGTGCTCGACTTCATGGTGTGCGACACCAGCAACCCTTCCTCCATCCAGAGCTGCCTGCGCGCCGCGCGCGAAAACGCCCGCGCGGTGCGCGGCGCCATCACCACCGAGGTATGGGAAACGGTCAACCAGACCTGGCTGGAATCGCAGCGCATGCTGGCCAAGGGTCTGTGCCGGCAAGACCCGGCGCAATTCTTTGAATGGGTGAAGTACCGCTCGCATCTGTCGCGCGGCGTGACCTCGGGCACCATGCTGCAGGACGAGGCGTATCACTTCCTGCGCATCGGCACGTTTCTGGAGCGGGCCGACAACACCGCGCGACTGCTCGACGTGAAGTTCCACGCCCTGCAATCGGACTTTCACGGCTCGGTGAACGGGCGGCTGCAGGAACACGATTTCTACCACTGGTCGGGCGTACTGCGCTCGGTGTCGGGCTTCGAGGTCTATCGCAAGGTCTATCGCGACGTCATCACCCCCGAGCGAGTGGCCGGGCTGCTCATTCTGCGGCCTGACATGCCGCGGTCACTCGCCGCCTGCATGATGGCGGTGAACGAGCATTTGCAGGCCGTGGCCAACCCGCAATCGCGCGAAACCCTGCGCCGCGCCGGGCTGCTCAACGCGCAACTGCAATTCGGACGCCTGGACGACATCATGGCCACCGGGTTGCACGCCTATCTCACCCACTTCCTGGAGCGCATCAACGATCTGGGCGTCGGCATCAGCCAGGACTTTCTCGCAGCCTGAGGTTTCACCCCGCCGGTTCCTCACCGCCTCGACTGCTTCTCCTCCACTATTCCAAGGTGTCCGGATGTCCATCCACGTCGCGCTTACGCACACCACCACCTACCGCTTCGACCGTCCGGTGGGCCTTTCGCCGCACATCGTGCGCCTGCGCCCCGCGCCGCATTGCCGCACGCCCATTCTGTCGTACAGCCAGCGGGTCGAACCGGCAGGACACTTCATCAACTGGCAGCAAGACCCGTTCTCCAACTACCTCGCCCGCCTGACCTTCCCCGAAAAGACCACGCTGCTGTCGATCACGGTCGATCTCGTGGCGGAGATGTCGGTGCTCAACCCCTTCGACTTCTTTCTCGAACCCGATGCGGAAAAATTCCCCTTCAGCTACGTCGCGGAACTAGAAGCCGAGCTCGGCCCCTATCTGGCGGCCGACCCGCTCACCCCGCGGCTCAAAGCCCTGATCGACAGCATCGACCGCACCCCGCGCCGCACGCAAGACTTTCTGGTCGATCTCAACCAGCGGCTGCAGCGCGACATCGGCTACACCGTCCGCCTGGAGCCCGGTGTGCAAACACCCGAGCAGACGCTCGAACTCGCCTGCGGCTCTTGCCGCGACACCGGCTGGCTGCTGGTGCAGGTGCTGCGCCACCTCGGGCTGGCCGCGCGCTTCGTCTCCGGCTACCTCATTCAGCTCACGCCCGATGTGAAGGCGCTCGACGGCCCCAGCGGCGCCGAAGCCGACTTCACCGACCTGCACGCCTGGTGCGAAGTCTTCCTGCCCGGCGCCGGCTGGATCGGCCTCGACCCCACCTCCGGCCTGCTCGCAGGCGAGGGCCACATTCCGCTGGCCTGCACCCCGCAGCCTTCGGGCGCGGCGCCGGTTGAAGGCCTGGTGGACGAATGCGAGGTGGAGTTCAGCCACCACATGGCCGTCACGCGCATTTATGAATCGCCGCGGGTCACCAAGCCCTATACCGACGACCAATGGCAGTCCGTGCTCACTCTGGGCGAAGTGGTGGACCAGCAACTGAAAGACGGCGATGTGCGGCTCACCCAGGGCGGTGAGCCGACCTTCGTCGCCACCACCGACCGCGACGCACCCGAATGGAACACCGACGCGCAGGGACCGACCAAGCGCGGCTATGCGGGCGAACTCATCGGCAAACTCATCGCCCGCTACGGCCCCGGCGGCTTTCTGCATTTCGGCCAGGGCAAGTGGTACCCCGGCGAGCAGTTGCCGCGCTGGGCGCTGTCGGCCATCTGGCGGCGCGACGGCCAGCCCTGCTGGCACAACCCCGAGCTGTTTGCCGACGAGCGCCTGGGCGGCACCGCCACCGCGCTCGACGCTCACACCTTCATCCTCGCCCTGGTCGACACCCTGGGCGTCAACCCCGCCCACGTGCAAACCGGCTATGAAGACACCTGGTACTACCTGTGGCGCGAGCGCCGCCTGCCGGTCAACGTCGATCCGTTCGACTCGCGGGTGGAAGACGAACTGGAGCGCGCGCGGCTGCGTAAAGTGTTCGACCAGGGGCTGAAAACGCCCACCGGCTACGCCCTGCCGATCCGGCGCGAGCCGGGCGCACCCCAGCTCAGCGGCCCGCGCTGGGTCTCCGGCCCGTGGTTTTTCCGCGACGAACGCATGTATCTGTTCCCCGGCGACTCGGCGATGGGCTGGCGCCTGCCGCTGGACTCGCTGCCCTGGGCCACCGAGGGCGAGCGCGCCTCCGACTGGCCGCAAGACCCCTTCGCCCCGCGCAACGGCCTGCCTGACTCCGCCGCGCTGCGGCTGCAATACGGCCCGATGCACCGCATTGGGGGCGGCTACGCCGAAGGCGGCACCGTCGGCGTGCAAAACCAGGGCGCTGGCGCACCATATCGGGGCGCCAGCGCAGGCGTCGGGTCTGCGCCCCTGTCCAGCGGTGACGGTCAGCGGTTGCGGCCCGGCGATGGCCGCCACCCCGACCGCTTCGAGTCCGCAGGCTGGATTTTGCGCACCGCGCTGTGCGTGGAGGCGCGCGGCGGCATTCTTTACGTGTTCATGCCGCCGCTGACGTCGGCGGAAGACTATCTCGATCTGCTCGCCGCCATCGAAACCACGGCGCAGCGCCTGCAGGTCAAGCTGGTGCTCGAAGGCTATCCGCCGCCGCGCGACCCGCGGCTGAACCTGCTGCAGGTCACGCCCGACCCCGGCGTGATCGAAGTCAACATCCACCCGGCGCACAACTGGGCCGAACTGGTCGATCACACCGAATTCCTCTATCAGGCCGCGTTCGAGACCCGGCTGGGCGCGGAAAAATTCATGCTCGACGGCCGCCACACCGGCACCGGCGGCGGCAACCATGTGGTGCTCGGCGGCGCCACCCCGGCGGACAGCCCCTTCCTGCGTCGCCCAGATCTGCTGGCCAGCCTGCTGGCCTACTGGCACAACCATCCCTCCCTGAGCTATCTGTTTTCCGGTCTGTTCATCGGCCCGACCAGCCAGGCGCCGCGGGTGGACGAAGCGCGCGACGATCAGGTCTATGAGCTTGAAATCGCCCTGGCCGAACTGCGCGCCAACCGCGCACGCTACAGCGTCGAGGCTCCGGCGTGGTTTGTCGATCGCACCCTGCGCAACCTCCTGATCGACGTCACCGGCAACACCCATCGCAGCGAGTTCTGCATCGACAAGCTCTACAGCCCCGACGGCGCCACCGGCCGGCTCGGTCTGCTCGAACTGCGCGCTTTCGAAATGCCGCCGCACGCCCGCATGAGCGTGGTGCAGCAACTGCTGCTGCGCGCCCTCATCGCCCGCTTCTGGCACACGCCCTACACCGCCGCACTGCAGCGCTGGGGCACCGCCCTGCACGACCGCTTCCTGCTGCCCACCTTCATTGCGATGGACTTCGACGACGTGCTGACCGAACTGCGCGAGGCCGGCTTCGACTTCGACCCGCAGTGGTTCGCCCCGCACCACACCTTCCGCTTCCCGTTGCTGGGCGATTACGCGGTGAGTGGCATGAAGCTGGAACTGCGCATGGCGCTCGAACCCTGGCACGTCATGGGCGAAGAGGGCGCGGCGGGCACCACGGTGCGCTATGTCGATTCCTCGCTGGAACGAGTGGAGGTGAAGATCAATGGCCTGACCGACAGCCGCCATGTGCTCACGGTCAACGGCCAGGCCGTGCCGCTGCAACCCACCGGGCGCAGCGGCGAGTTTGTCTGCGGGGTGCGCTACCGCGCGTGGCATCCGCCCTCGGCGCTGCACCCTGGCATCGGTGTGCACGCGCCGCTGACCTTCGATCTGGTCGATACCTGGATGGAGCGCTCGCTCGGCGGTTGCCAGTACCACGTCGAGCACCCGGGCGGCAGCAATCCCACTGTCTTCCCCATCAACTCCTACGAGGCCGAAAGCCGCCGTCTGTCGCGCTTTTTCCGCATGGGCCACACGCCGGGCCGCATGCGGGTGACGCCGGTGCATCCCAGCCTGGAATTCCCCTTCACCCTGGATTTGCGAACGGGCGCGTGAAATTTGACCGAAATCGGGGGATGCCCGCCGCTGTCTCGGCGTCCCCCGCATGCCACAATGTCATATGGTCAGCCTGTTCCAATCACAATCGCAAGGCGCTTTCGATCCGGGTGAAGACTGCGCCGCGCTCGCCCGCGACCTGGCTTCCCCCGTCATCCCCGGCCACTGGGACGAATTGCGCGGCGGCGTCTCCGATGGCGGGGCGGGTGCGCCGCTGGCCCCACTCTGGAACCACTTTTTCCGCCTGCTCGGCTCCGGCGGCTTCGACAGCCTGAGCGCACGGCAGCAGCAGTTGCTGCAGCAAATTCACGACGACGGCGTGACCTACAACGTCCACGCCGACGCCGCGCAAGCCGTGCGCGCCTGGTCGGTCGATCTGTTTCCGCTGCTGATCGATGCCGACTCGTGGAAGCAGATTTCCGCCGGTATCGCACAGCGCGCCGCGCTGCTCAACACCATCCTCGCCGACCTCTACACCGGCCCGCAGCGCATCCTCAAGGAAGGGCTGCTGCCACCGGCGCTGGTGCAGGGGCATCCCGGCTATTTGCGTGCCCTGCACGGCCATGCACCACCGGGCAATATCTGGCTGCACATCGCCGCCTTCGATCTGGCGCGCGGGCCCGATGGCGTTTGGCGCGTGGTCAATCAGCGGGTGCAGGCGCCCTCGGGCCTGGGCTATCTGCTGGAAAACCGCATCCTCATCTCCCGCCTGTTTCCCGAAGCCTTCAGTCAGCTCAAAGTGCAGCGCCTGGCGGCGAGCTACCGCCTGCTGATGGATACGCTGCTGCGGCTGTCGCCCGGCGGCGTGGGCAGCCGCGTGGTGTTGCTCACCCCCGGCCCGTACAGCGAAACCTATTTCGAACAGGTCTATCTGGCGCGCTATCTGGGCATCACCCTGGCCGAAGGCAGCGACCTCACGGTGCGCGAAGACCGGCTCTATCTCAAGACCCTGCGCGGCCTGGAGCCGGTGCATGTGGTGCTGCGCCGGCTCGACGACAGCTTCTGCGACCCGCTCGAACTGCGCCCCGACTCCATGCTGGGCGTCGCCGGCCTGCTGCAGGCGGTGCGTGCGGGCAACGTGCTCGTGGCCAACGCGCTCGGCGCCGGTTTTCTCGAATCGCCCGCGGTGCAGGGTTTTCTGCCCAAGCTGTGCGAAACCCTGCTGGGCGAGCCGCTCAAGCTGCCTTCGCTGCCCACCTGGTGGTGCGGCGAGCCCGGCGTATGCGAGGCGCCGCTGGACGATCTGCGCGCCTGGGTGATCAAACCGGTGCACGCGGAATGCGGCTTCGAGCCCACGGTGATGGCCAGCCTCGATTACGGCCAACTGCCCGCCTGGCGCGAACGGGTGCAGTCCAACCCGGCGCTGGTCACCCTGCAGCAATATCAACCCCTGCCGCATGTGCCGGTGTGGAGCGACGAGCGCCTGGCCGCCCGCGCCGCCATGCTGCGGGTGTATGCCCTGTCAGACGGCCGCGGCGGCTGGCGCGTGCTGCCTGGCGGGCTGGTGCGCACCGCGCCGCGCGGGGGCAACACCGTGTCGATGCAGCGCGGCGGCAGCAGCCAGGACGCCTGGATCATCACCGGCGACGCGGTGGACACCTCCACCCTGCTGCCCGAGCCGATGCGCCCGCAAGATCTGATCAATCATCACCGCGTGGTCACCAGCCGCGCCGCCGAAAACCTTTACTGGCTCGGACGCTACTGCGAACGCGCCGAATTCAGCGCTCGGTTGGCGCGCATCACCCTGCGCGCGCTATCGGGCGACGACGATCTGGGCCCGGCCGTATGCGACATGCTCGACCAATGGTGTCGCAGCAACGGCCTGGTCGAGAAAGAAGCGCCCGATCTTCGCGACAACCCTCAAGGCTTCGAGCACTGCGTGGTGCGCGGTCTCGTGCCGGGGCAGCACGCCGGCGGCATCGTGCAGAACCTGCAGTCGCTGGGCCACGCGGCCACTCAAGTTCGCGAACGTCTGGGCGGCGACCACCGGCAATGGATCGCTTCGGCCACCGCGCTGGAGCTTTTGCCCACGGCCTCGCGGCGGGAAGAATTGCAGTCGGCCCAGGCCTTGCGCGGGTTGGAGCAGCTCACCGAAGTGCTCAGCGCCATCACCGGCGCGCAAACCGACCGCATGACCCGCGACGACGGCTGGCGCCTGCTGAGCATCGGCCGCCACATCGAGCGCCTCTTGCTGCTGGGGCAAGCGCTGGCCGTGGCCTTCCGCAGCGGCGCGGTGCACAGCGACAGCGGCTTCAACCTGCTGCTGGCGCTGTTCGACAGCACCATCACCTACCGCGCGCTCTACCAGAAGCGGCTGGAAGTTCCGCCCCTGCTCGACCTGCTCATGCTGGACCGCGAAAACCCCCGCGCCCTGGGCTGGGTAGCGCAGACCCTGCGCGCACGCATGGCCAGACTGCCCGGCGAGGCCGCCGACAAAGAAGCCCTGATCGCCCTCGCGCCCGATCCCGATGACTGGCACCTGCCCGAACTCTGCACCCACACCCAAGAGTTGCATTACACATGGCTGGATCTCGCCCTGACGCAGAGCATGGATCTCGCCTGGCGCCTGTCGGACGAGATCAGCCGCCGCTATTTCGCCCACGCCAGCCTGCCTGACCGCACCCTGGGCGGGTATTGAAAGCCGCACGCATGACTCAAGACGCCTCTACCGCGCAGGCTGACGCCGTGCTCTACCGCGTGGTGCACGAAACCGCCTACGCCTATTCCACCCCGGTCGAACTCGCCCACCATCTGGCGCATCTCTGCCCGCTCGATCATGCCGCGCAGGAACGCATCGACTACGTCTGCGACATCCACCCCGAGCCCGAACATCGTCACAGTGATGTCGATGTGTTCGGCAACCGGCGCGAGTTCTTCGCCTACTACAGCCCGCACGACACCCTGACCGTGCGCGCCGTCAGCTTGGTACAAGTGCGCGCGCCCAAGGCGCCCGACTGGGAGGCCAGCCCGCCGTGGGAACAGGTGCGCGAACAACTGCTCTACCGTGCCGGAAAACCCTATGTCGCCGAGGCCGAATACACCTTCGGCACCCATTTCTCTCCGCTGTTCGCTGCCGCCGCCGCCTACGCCGCCCCCAGCTTTGCGCCCGAGCAACCGTTGCTCGGTGGCGCGCTCGACCTGATGCAGCGCATTCACGCCGACTTCACCTACAACCCCGAGAGCACCGAAGTGCAGACCCGCGCCCCGCAGGCGCTCGAACTGCGCGCCGGCGTCTGCCAGGACTATGCGCACATCATGATTTCCGCCCTGCGCAGCCTCGGGCTGGCCGCGCGCTACGTCAGCGGCTACCTGCGCTCGCATCCCAAGCCCGGCGAAGAACAACTCGTCGGCGCCGATGCCTCGCATGCCTGGGTGGCCGTGTGGTGCCCGGTCAACGGCTGGGTGGAGTTCGACCCCACCAACAACCGACAGCCCGCGGCCGATTATGTGCGCATCGCCCTGGGCCGCGACTTCGCCGACGTCTCTCCCCTGCGTGGCGTCATCCGCGGCGGCGGCGATCACACCCTCAAAGTCGGAGTGCGCGTCAGCCCGGCAGACCCGCGCTGACCTTACCCCACCTTATGTGCGCAGCCGATTGAGCGACTGCAGCTCGTAAATCAACCTCGTGCGCACGCCATTGATCGACAGCGTGTCCTCGATGCCCTTGACCGCGCGGCCCGCTGCGGGCGCATACCAGTAGTGCGTCATCACCGTGGCCTGCGCGGCGGTGTAATGCCCTTGCAGGCGAAAGGTGTGAAACGTGCCTGCGGGCACGGTGAGAGTTTGCTCGGCCTCGACGCTCACGCTCACGCCCAACCGCGTGTGCAACTCCCACTCGGGCTGGCTCTGGGTGATAGTGTCCTTCCAGTTCTTGCCCACGCTCAGTGGGAACATGAACTGCGGAAACGCCGGGCTGTATTGGATCGCCTCGCCCGGGACGATCTCGCGTGAGAGCAGATCGAACTGCTTGGAATAGATGTTTTTCAGCACCGGCGCGTCGGCCTTGTTGGTGCGCTGCACTTCGACATGCACCTCGCCATTCGGCCCGATCTGCGTGACGTGATTGGCCAGCACTAGACCGGCGTCGCCGCGCTCGACTTCTTCCTGCGTGCGGGTGACGAACACCCAGCGGTCTCCAACGCGAATATCGGGCAATTGCATCTGGGGTCTCCTGCAATGAGTCAGTGGTGCGATTTTGCCCGCGCGCCCTGCGGCACGCTGCAGACGGCGTAATGCCCGCCGCGGCGTGGGTGAATCAGTCCGCGTCGGCATAGAACCCGGCACGGCGGCGCGCACGCGGGGCTTCGCCTTTCACCGCGGACTGAATGGCGGCGATGTGCTCGGGCGTGGTGCCGCAGCAGCCGCCGACGATGTTCACCAGCCCCTCGGCGGCAAACTCGTGCAGCAGCCGCGAGGTCACTTCGGGCGTTTCATC
>CALBRU010000262.1 GCA_937927695.1 uncultured Thiomonas sp.
AAGGCGGAGCGCAGGGTGCTACGGCCACCAATCCCGGAGGGCGGGTGCGGGTGATGTTGACGCCGCAGCCCGCCGCCCCTTCCGCGCCGACGGCGCCAAAATCGCCTCCCGCGCTCAAAGTCGCCCCGAAGCTGGGGACGCAGCCTTGAGCGTCCAGCAGCATCCCACCGGACAGCCCGTGGTGCGGGGCGGCCTGGAGCCCGTCGCCCCGGTTGAAGCCGCGCGGCCGCCTTCAGCCTCCTCGACCCGCGCGGCAGCAGGTCCGGAGCTCGACGTTCAGCATTTGCAGAAACGCTATGCCGGTCGGCAGGTGGTGCGCGACGTCAGCTTCAGCGTGCGCTGCGGCGAGGTCGTCGGCCTGCTGGGGCCGAACGGCGCGGGCAAGACCACGTCGTTCTACATGATCGTCGGCCTAGTGCGACCTGACGCGGGACGCATCCACATCGACGGCCAGGACGTGAGCGATTCTCCGATGCACCGCCGTGCGCGCATGGGGCTGTCGTATCTGCCGCAGGAGGCGTCCATCTTCCGCCGCATGACGGTGGCCGAGAACGTGCGGGCGGTGCTGGAGCTGCAGCACGACGCGCAAGGGCGCCGCCTGAGCAAGGCCGAAATCCGCGAACGCGAAGATCATCTGCTGCGCGAACTGCACGTCGAGCATCTGCGCGACAGCCCCGCCCCAGCGCTTTCGGGCGGCGAGCGACGGCGGGTGGAAATCGCCCGCGCGCTGGCCACGCAACCGCGCTTCATCCTGCTCGACGAGCCGTTTGCCGGCATCGATCCGATTGCGGTCATCGAGATCCAGCGCATCGTGCAGTTCCTGAAAGAACAGGGCATCGGTGTGCTGATTACCGATCACAACGTGCGCGAAACCCTGGGCATCTGCGACCGGGCCTGCATCATCAGCGAAGGGCAGGTGTTGGCGCAGGGCGATCCGCAATCCATCATCGACAACCCCGCGGTACGCAAGGTGTACCTCGGCGAAAACTTCCGCATGTAAGCCGCGATGAAGCCGTCGCTGAACCTGCGCCTGTCCCAGCATCTCGCGCTTACGCCGCAGTTACAGCAGTCCATCCGGCTGCTGCAACTCTCCACCCTCGAACTCACGCAGGAAATCGAAGGCCTGCTCGAATCCAATCCCTTCCTCGAACCTGAAGAAGAGCAAGAGGCGCCCGCTGCCGCGCCGACATCCGAGTCGCCAGCGCCTTTGACGCCCGACCCGCCTCAGACGTCGGTCGAAGGGCATGACGCAGCCGCCGAGCCCTTTGCAGAGCTGCAACTCGACACGCAGGACTGGACGGCCAGTAGCGGCGAAACCGATCACGGCGCGGATACCGATGCCGACGCCGACTCCTGGGTCAGCTCAGGCCAGTCCGCCAGCGGGGGCGGGGGTGACGACGACGAATTCAGCGCGCTCGACATCGCCTGCGAACATCTCGATCTGCGCGACCATCTGCGCGGTCAGTTGGCCGGGCTTGCGCTGAACGCCACCGACCGCGCGGCCGCCGAAGCCATCATCGACTCGCTCGACGACGACGGCTATCTGCCCGATACCCCGCTGGAACTGGCGCAGGCCCTCGCCCCCGCGGCAGATGCCGAGCAGCTCGAAGACCTGGCCGATGCGCTTACCACGGCCATGCGCCTGATTCAGAGCTTCGACCCGGCCGGCGTCGCCGCCCACGATTTGCCCGACTGTCTGTGCCTTCAGCTTCAGCGCCAGCCGTCTTGCCCCGTGCGCGAACTTGCCCTGCGGATTTGCCGCGGCGGCCATCTCGATCTGCTGGCCAAGCGCGACTGGCGCAAGCTCGAACGCCAGCTCGAAGCCGATGAAGCTGCGCTGCGCCTGGCGCAGCAACGCATCGCCCAGCTCGACCCCCATCCCGGTGGCGCCTTCCGCCGAGATGCCGCGCAGGCCGTGACCCCTGATGTGATCGCCCGCAAGACGCCGCAAGGCTGGATGGCGCAGCTCAACCCCGAGGTCATGCCCCGGCTGCGCGTGAACCAGATCTATGCCGACGCCCTGCGCCGCGCCCGAGACAGCGGCGGCGCCATGCAGGGACAGCTTCAGGAAGCGCGCTGGTTCGTGAAAAACGTGCAGCAGCGTTTCGAGACCATCCAGCGCGTGGCGCAGACCATCGTCGAGCGCCAGCAGCGCTTTTTCGACTTCGGCCCCGTGGCCATGCGGCCCATGGTGCTGCGCGAAATTGCCGATGAACTGGGGTTGCACGAATCGACCATTTCGCGCGTGACCACGCAGAAGTTCATGCTCACGCCGTTCGGCACGGTCGAGCTGAAGTATTTTTTCGGCTCTGGCCTGAGCACCGAGGCCGGGGGCAACACCTCATCCACCGCGGTACGCGAACTCATTCGCCGCCTGGTGGCTGAAGAAGACAGCGCCCACCCCCTGTCGGACAGCGAACTCGCCGAACGCCTCACGCAACAGGGCGTGCAGGTGGCGCGGCGCACCGTGGCCAAATACCGCGAAGCGCTGCGCATCGCCCCGGCGAATCTGCGCAAGAGCGGCTAAGGGCCCGCAGCCTTTAGCGGAGCAAGTCGCTCACCTTGCGCTAAGTCGCCCTCTCCAGAATGCCGGGGTCGCGTCATACGCGACGCCACAACAACGAAAACGGCATTCAGGGAGTTCATCATGCAAAACGCAGCAAAAGCCGCGCAGCCCGATTGGGCGCTGGCGGTCAAGGTTCCGGTCGTCATCACGCTTTACTTCTGGTTGATCAAAATCATGGCCACCACGGTGGGCGAAACCGCCGCAGACTATCTGGCGGTGGATCTGCATCTGGGCCTGGTCGCCACCAGCGCGGTGATGACCCTCTTGTTCATCGCTGTGCTGGCGGCGCAGATGCGCGCCAGCCGTTACGTTCCCTGGCTTTACTGGTTGACGGTGACTCTCATCAGCGTGGTGGGCACATTGCTTACCGACAATCTGACCGATCAGTTGGGCGTGCCGCTGCCGGTGAGCACAGCCCTGTTTGCGCTGGCCTTGCTGGCGACATTTGCGATCTGGTGGGGCAGCGAGCGAAACCTGTCCATCCACAGCATTGCCACGCCAAAACGAGAAGGGTTTTACTGGGCGACGATTCTGTTCACCTTTGCCCTGGGTACTGCCGGAGGCGATCTGGCAGCCGAGCGGCTGCAACTCGGCTATGCCTTGTCGGCCTTGCTGTTTGGCGGTGCCATTGCGCTGACGGCAGCGGCCTACTACCTCTTCAAGGCCGGTGCCGTGACCACGTTCTGGATCGCCTACATCCTTACCCGTCCGCTGGGAGCGACGTTGGGTGACTGGTTGTCCAAACCCGGTGCTGAAGGAGGGCTCGGCCTGGGAACCATGGGAACCAGTGCCCTGTTTCTGGTCACGATTCTGGCGCTGGTGATTTACCTCACTGCGACACGGCGGGACCAGTTGCAGGCAAGTTCAACCCCAAGTTCAACCGCAAGTTCAACCCTCTCCTGACTTCCCGCGGGCGGCTTGGAGCGCGCGCTGCAAGCCGGTGCGGGCCTGCTTGAAGGCATCGCGCATGGCCTGTTCGCTGAACGCGTTGGGCTGTGACGGCTGAGTGGTTTGGTCGCTCATCATCCAACGCGCCAGCCGGTGGGTGTCGAGCGCTTTGCCCAAGTCGGTTTGCAGGGCGCTGGTGAGTTTGAGCCAGGCTTTGCCTTCGTCGCCCAGCGACTGGCCGATCCAGGGGGCCAGCCATTCCAGCGCGTAACGTAACTGCTTGGCGCGCAGGCGCAGGGCGTGCAGCGCGCTCCAGGGGGCGTCGATCGGTGTGGCGGCAAGGCCGTCCCAGATGGCCAGCAGTTCGGCCCAGCGCTGCGGGTGCAAATGCAGGTCGTCGCGGTGGAAGCGCAGCAGCCGCCGGGCCAGTTGTTCGGTGGATATCTCAGCGGCAATGATCTGGCCGCTACTCCAGCATTCCGCCCAGCGCGCCTGCGCCAGCAATACCCGGCCGAAGCGCGCGCTGCGCAGATAGGTCAGCAGGGCTTGAAGACGCGCCTCGCGGCGTTGGGTGAGACCGTCGCGTACGTTGGCGTGTGGGCTGTCGGGCACACCGGCCTGTTCAAGGCAGACGTCGACATCGCGCACTGCGCCCAGCAGTTGTCCGGCCCAGCGCCATTCGTCTCGCAGCCAGCGGCAGGCCGCGCGTTGCGACTTCGGCCCTGTGGTCTGGAGCAGCCGCAGCAGCACCCGCAGTCGGCGCAACTGCAGCCGCATCTGGTGCACGGTTTCGGGCAGGGCCTTGTCGTGCAACAGATCGGCACCGACGGCAATGACGGCGGTTGCCTGCTGCAGCACGTCGGCCACGGCCTGCCCGCCCTGTTCATGCGGAGGCAGTTCGCGAGCGAGCGCAGGCAGTTGCAACGTGGCGGCGCCTGCGGCAATCGCTGCGAGCTGGACCTTGCTGATGGGCGAGATCAGCAGCGGCAGGTCTTGCGCCAGCGTCCACGCGAGGTCGAAAGCATGGAGCCAATGGCCGCTGATGAACTCGATCTCCAGTTCGCTGATCAAGAGGCTGGGCGCGAGTGGGGTGATGCCGCCCAGCGCCTGTCCGTGATCGAGGCAGACTTCAAGTTGCGAGCCTTCCCAATCGACCCGCCATAGGGTGCGCTGCACCCGGGTGCCGAGCACCGCCTGCAACTGGCTGGCGAGCGCATCAAGGTCACCCAGGCGGGCCAGCGGCGTTTCGCTCAGGCGTTGCAGCGACGCGGCGTCGGGCGTGTCGGCGTCGATGTCGAACTCCCATTCGCCGCGCGCGAGCTGTAGGCCCTGCGCCGGGCTGCTCTTGAGGGTGAGAATGCGCCGCCCGTCGCCTGGGTGCCGTACCCGCAAGGCCAGGCCAGCCTGACGCAGGGTGTGCGCTGGGGTGTCGAAGTACCAGGTTTGCAGCGACTGAACGCGGGGCGGCTGCGCCATCGATTGCAAGACCGGATGGCGGCGCGCGGCATCAAACAGGGCGGGATCGAGTCGGAATTTGAGTTCGCGTTCCTGGCTCATGGCGAGGGGTGGTTCGAGAGAATGAGGCTGTCATTTGACCCTCTCGCTAGGTGTGAAACAAGTCGCAGCGTCAATTGGGTAGCGATATTTTTTCCGTGACATTCACCAGATTGACATATTGAAGCTATGCAATGCGCGACATGGTGATCCAAACCCTGTCCCGAATGATGCGCAGCAGTGCCGTGATTCCGCAAGACGGCGCCACGGCGCAAACCCTGCGCGCGGCAGCTCACATCGACGCCCCGCAAGCCAGCGGTGAGGGCGAGCCGGAGTTGAAATGGCGCACCCTGTGGCTGTCCGACATTCATCTCGGCACGCGCGACTGCAAGGCGCCGCAGCTGCTCGAATTTCTGCGGCACTGCAGCGCCGACACCATTTATCTGGTGGGCGACATCATCGACGGCTGGCAGCTCAAGAAAAAGGGCATCTACTGGCCACAGCCGCACAACGACGTGGTGCAAAAGCTGTTGCGCAAGGCGCGCAAGGGCACGCGGGTGGTGTTCGTGCCCGGCAATCATGACGAGTTCGCGCGGCCCTACGACGGGCTGCACTTCGGCGGCATCGAGGTCATCAACCAGGTGCGCCACGTCACCGCCGACGGGCGCACGCTGCTGGTCGTCCACGGTGACCTGTTCGACAGCGTGGTGCTTTACGCCAAGTGGCTGGCGCATCTGGGCGACGCCGCCTATATGTTCACCCTCAAGCTCAACCGCTGGCTCAACCATGCGCGGCTCAAGCTCGGCCTGCCGTACTGGTCGCTGTCGCAGTATCTCAAGCACAAGGTCAAGGCGGCGGTGAACACCATCTCCAGTTTCGAGACGCTGCTCAGCGACGAAGCGCGACGCCAGCAGTGCGACGGCGTGGTCTGCGGTCATATTCACCGCGCCGAGTTGCGCAGCGAAGACCGGCAGATCTACGCCAACTGCGGCGACTGGGTGGAGAGCCTGACCGCGCTGGCCGAAGACTTCGACGGTCGCCTCAAGCTGCTGCACTGGAACGCCGGGCTGCAGGTGCTGGCGGAGCTGGCGCCGCAGACCGCAACGCATCCCGCCCCTTTACATCCCTCCCCCACACAACCCGTCCACGCATGATCGCCTCCGCTGTCGCTCCCCAAGTGGCCGCCGCGGCCGAAAAGCCTTGGCCCCCCGCCGCCGGCACGCCACCGCTGCGCATCCTCATCGTCACCGACGCCTGGGAGCCTCAGGTCAACGGCGTAGTGCGCACGCTCAAGACCACCATCGGGCAGCTTCGCGATATGGGGCAAGTGGTCGAGGTGGTGGAGCCGGGCAGTTTTCGCACCATTCCCTGCCCGACCTATCCCGAAATCCGCCTCAGCCTGCGGCCGCGTCCGCGCATCATGCAGCGGGTGACCGAGTTCATGCCTGACGTAGTACATGTGGCCACTGAAGGGCCACTAGGGCAGGCGGCGCGGCGCATCGCGCAGCGTCTGGACATTCCGCTGACCACGGCGTACCACACCCGCTTTCCCGAATACGTCCAGGCCCGCTTTCGTGTGCCGCTGGGGTGGACTTATGCCTATCTGCGGCGTTTTCACAACGCCGGCCGCGCCGTGCTGGTGCCCACGCAAGTGGTACAGCGCGATTTGCAGGAGCATGGCTTTCGCAATGTGCGGCTGTGGTCGCGCGGGGTGGATCACCGCATGTTCTATCCGCGCGAAGGCGAACGGCTCGACGGCAAGCCGCCCATTTTTCTGTATGTGGGCCGGGTGGCGGTGGAAAAGAATATCGACGCCTTCCTGCAGCTCGACCTGCCGGGCACCAAGTGGGTGGTCGGTGAGGGGCCGGAGCTTGAACGCATCCGCAAGCAGTATCCCGGCGTGCGCTTTCTCGGCGTGCTCACGCAGGACGAGCTTGCCAGGGTTTACTCCGGCGCCGATGTGTTCGTGTTTCCGAGCAAGACCGACACCTTCGGGCTGGTGCTGATCGAGGCGCTGGCCTGCGGCTGCCCGGTGGCGGCGTTTCCCGTGACAGGCCCGCTCGACGTGATTGGCGAAAGCCCGGCAGGCGCGCTCGACAACGACCTCAAGGCCGCCTGCCTGCGCGCCCTGCAGATTCCGCGCAGCGTGGCATTGGCGCATGCCCGAAAATTCACCTGGGAAGCGGCCTCAAAGCAGTTTCTCGATCATCTGCGCAAGGCCGTGCGCGAGAGTAGTGCGACGCAAACGGCGCACTGAACCCATGGCCCAGCAGCGCGAACGCGCGCCCCTGCCCAAGCCGGAGGCGGCGCCCAATCCCTACAAAACCCGCACCGGGCTTTCGCGCGTGTAAGATCGGAAGAGCACACGTCTGAACTCCAGTCACTAGCTTATCTCGT
>CALBRU010000263.1 GCA_937927695.1 uncultured Thiomonas sp.
GCTTGACCATCACCATGTCGGCGCCCTCGGCGATGTCCAGCGCCACCTCGCGCAGCGCTTCGTCGGAGTTGCCCGGGTCCATCTGATAGACCTTCTTGTCGGCCTTGCCGAGGTTGGAAGCCGAGCCCACGGCGTCGCGGAACGGGCCGTAGAAGGCGCTGGCGTACTTGGCGCTGTAGGCCATGATGCGGGTGTGAATGTGGCTGTCGGCCTCCAGCGCAGCGCGGATGGCGCCGATGCGGCCGTCCATCATGTCGCTCGGGGCGACGATGTCCACTCCGGCTGCGGCCTGCGCCAGCGCCTGCTTGACCAGCATGGCCACGGTGGGCTCGTTCAGGATGTAGCCGGTGTCGTCGAGCAGACCGTCCTGGCCGTGCGAGGTGTAGGGGTCGAGCGCCACATCGGTGAGCACGCCGAGCTGCGGAAACGCCGCTTTGAGCGCGCGCACTGCTCGGGGCACCAGTCCGTCGGGGTTGGTGGCTTCGATGCCGTCGGGCGTCTTCAGCTTGGGATCGATCACCGGGAACAGCGCCAGTACCGGAATGCCCAGCTTCACGCATTCCTCGGCCACTGGCAGCAGCAGATCGATACTCAAACGCTCCACGCCGGGCATCGACGCCACGCTCTGGCGCTGGTTCTCGCCATCGAGGATGAACACCGGGTAGATCAGATCGTCCGCGGCCAGGCGGTGCTCGCGCACCAGACGGCGGCTGAAGTCGTCGCGGCGCAGCCGCCGCATGCGGGTGCCGGGAAAGCCGGGCAGGTTCACAAAGTTTTTCATCTTTGGTTTGTCATGGAGTGGAACTTGATGTGGGCAATGCTATCTTTTTCAACTGGATGGTGCGTTGCAAGATGTGCCATCCCCCGCTTCTCCTCCCTGAGCGGGGCCTTGTTTCAAGGCTTGAATCCCTGGCCAGCACTGCCGGGGATTTTTTTGCCCGCAATATTCATTTGTCCCCTGGCAACAAGGTTGCGTCAAGGCTCTTTTACACTGCGACTCTGTCTGCGAAAGGGAGTTCAAGATGGCTTTTCAGTGGGTGCTGACCTGGCACATCATTTTTGTGATCGCGTGGTACGCCGGGCTGTTCTACCTGCCGCGCATTTTCGTCAACCTCGCCATGGTGCCCGCTGACAGCACCGCCGAGCGCGACCGCCTGCTGCTCATGGGCCGCAAACTCTACCGCTTCACCCACATCCTGATGTGGCCGGCCATCATTCTCGGCCTGGTGCTGTGGCTGTATTACGGCATCGGCCTGCACGGCCCGGGCAACGGCTGGATTCACACCAAGGTCAGCCTGGTCGTGCTGCTGGTGATCTATATGTTCTGGTGCAAGCGCATCCTGCGCCAGTTCGAGCAGGGAACCAATACCCGCAGCCATAAGTGGTATCGCTGGTTCAACGAAATTCCCACCATCATCCTGTTCATCATCATTCCGCTGGTGGTCATCAAGCCGTTCTGACGGTTTTACGGGCGCGCCGCTTGCTGGCGCTGAAGTTGTCTCATGTCTTCGCCGCATCGCCCTGCGCACAGCGCGCGCCCGGTTTCCCGCTTCATGCGTTATGCGCTGGCGGGCTATGTGCTGCTGATCGTCTATGCCAGCCTCTATCCCTTTTCGGGATGGCGCTGGCAGGGGCTGATGCCGTTTGATTTCGTGCTCGCGCCGCTGCCGCGCTACATCACCTTCAGCGACTTGCTGATCAATGTCGGCGGCTATCTGCCGCTGGGCTATCTCATCGCCCGCAATCTGCCGGCACGCTGGCCGCGCTGGGCATCGTGGCTGGGGAGCAGCGTGCTGGCCAGCAGCGTGTCTTTCGGCATGGAAGCCTCGCAGGCTTTTCTGCCCATGCGCGTGTCGTCCAACCTCGACTGGCTGACCAATTCGCTCGGCGGTCTGTTGGGCGCCGCGATCTGCGTTTGGCTACTGCCGCGGCTGCGCCTCGCGGCGCTACTGCGGCTGTGGCGGGAACGCTGGTTTGCGCCTCATGTGGGCTATGGCCTGCTGCTGCTGGCGCTGTGGCCGCTGGCGCTGCTTTGGCCCGCCGCCGTGCTGTTCGGCACCGGGCAGATCGGGCCGACCCTGTTGCAGCCTGCGCTCGATACCGATACCTGGCGCATTCTGTCGGCGTGGTTTGTCAACAGCGGCCTGCGATTGCCGGATTTCGCGCCGATGAGCGGGTTGCGCCAGAGCGGCATCACCGCGGCCATGCTCGCCGGTTCGCTTTTGCTGCTTGCGGCGCTGCTGCGGCCAGGCGCCCCGCGGCTGCGGTTGGCGCTGGCACTGACCTTCGCCGGCCTGCTGGCCGTCAGCCTGTCGGCCGCTTTGAGTTTCGGCCCCGAACACGCCTTGGCCTGGGCGACCGTGCCCACCCTGCGCAGCGTGGCACTGGGGTTGATGATCGGCTTGCCGCTGTCGTATTTGCCGCCGCGATGGGGCGCCGCGCTCGGCGCGCTCAGTCTGGCGCTGGCGCTGGGGTGGATCAATGGGTCGGGGCCTGGGCCGTATTACGCGCTGAATCTGCAGGCCTGGAGCCAAGGTCTGTTCATCCGGCTGTATGGTTTGCCGCAGTGGCTGAGTTGGTTATGGCCGTTCGCCGCCCTGGTTTATCTTGTGGTGCTTGCGGTCAA
>CALBRU010000264.1 GCA_937927695.1 uncultured Thiomonas sp.
CTCAGGCGCCCAGCGTTCATCTGACGAGATGTACTGCATCAGCGACTTGAGGTTGCCGTCGCAACTCGGGCCGAGCGTGGCCGACGCCGAGTTAAGCGCACTGGTCGCGCTGCTGGACAGCCCCTGTTTGGCGATGTCATGCGCCATGTCTTCGGTGTCGTGATAGTGCGCGGGGCGGGCGCAGTAGCCGTCGGCCACGGCCTTGATCGCGGCGGACAGCGCGAGGATGTCATCGTGGTGCTGGGACAGCAGCGCGGCATAGAGAGCAGGAGTGAGGTTGGCATAGCTGCCGCCCGAGGCGATATAGACCGCCAGAGCGGCTGTGGTCACCTGGCTGATGACCAGATTCGGCAAGTTGGCCGATGTGAGCGAGCCCGCGGCGAGCACGGCGTTGCTCGTGCCCAGATAGGCGGTGAGTACCACCTGGCCGTCGGGCGAGGTGGCATTGGCAAACAGCGGTGCGGAGGTGTTGGGCAAAGTCGCCTGCACGGTGTAGTTGCCGCTGGCGTCTGCGGTGGCGGTGCCCACCACCACCGAGCCGGGCTGGCCCATGGGGGCAACCGTAGTGAACGTCACCGCCGCGTTGGCGATGGGCGCATCGATCACGGCGCCTTTGAGCGTGGTGTTGGCTGCGACCGGATTGATCTGGGCCGTGCCGCCACTGCCGCCTCCGCAGGCGCTGAGGCTCAGTGCCAGGGCGGCTGCGATGGGCAATAGTTTTCGGGCGGTACGTGAGCGGGGATGCGAGGGCTGCATGAGAAGGATCTCCAAGAAAGTATCGGTGGCGCGCCGCATGTGATGCGTGTCGGAATAATAGATGGGAAAAAATAACATGCAATAAAAATCTTGCATTAAACTTCGATCAACGCCCTTAAACGTCTTCACGCACCTCGATCAAACCTCATGGGACGCCCCCCGCGCCGTCTGCCTTGCCATCCTCCACCAGAGCATCCATTGCCTCCGGCAGACGGTGTGTTGCGGGCGCTCGCGCAGGTCATGGCGCCGCTGGCGCGCCTGCTGCTGGCCAGTGGCCTGGACTACACCCGTCTCGCCGCAGAACTCAAGCCCCTGTTCATCGAGCAGGCCAGGCTGGAGCTGCTGCGTTCGGGGCAGAAGGACACCGATTCGGCCATCAGCCTGCTCAGCGGCGTGCATCGCAAAGATGTGCGCGAATGGCGCACGAATGGCTTGAGCGGCCGCATCGCGCAGGAGATGTCGATCAGTTCGCAGGTGTTCGCCCGCTGGGTGCAAGACCCCCTTTATCGCGACCGGCGCAAGCGCCCCAAGCCTTTGCCGCGCGTGGGGCCGGCGCCGTCTTTTGACAGCTTGGCACGCAGCGTCACGCAGGACATCCATCCCTTTACCGCATTGACAGATCTGCTGCGCCTCGGGCTGGTGACCGTCAAGACCGTGAAGGGGCAGGAATGGATCGTGCCGCACCGCGAGGGCTTTGTGCCGCCGCCGGGATCGCGTGATCTGCTCGATCTGTTCGGCGCGAATCTGTCGGACCACGCGGCGGCGGCCGTCGGCAACTTGCTGGGGCAGCCGCCCCAGCTCGAGCAAAGCGTGTTCGCCGAGGGCGTGACGCCCGCATCGTCCAGAGAACTGGGCGAGCTGGCGCGCAAGTTGTGGGCGCAGGCACGCGCCGAAATGATTGCAGAGGCCACCCGGCGTTATGCGGCCGACCAAGGTCGCGCCGATGCCACCTGCCGCCTGCGTTTTGGCGCCTACTACTGGGCGGAGGATGTCTCGCAGCAGACGCCGCAGCCCGACCCCACGGCAACGGGAGACGACCGTGACGATGCATAAAAATCACTTTCGCAAACTGGGCGCGGTGGCGCTGGTTCTACTCACCGCCTTATTGGCTTCCTGTGGGGGCGGAGGCACGGTCGCCACGACGGGCGGCGTCGGCACGGGCGGCACGGGCATTTCCACTGGTACCGTCACCGGCTTCGGCAGTGTGGTGCTCGATGGCACCGCCTACAGCAGCGCCAGCCCGGTTTACTACGCGGGCACCGATCAGGACGAAGAAGCGCAGACTTCCTCCACTGCGGTGAACTTGGGCGACCAGCTGCAGATTCGTCTCGACGCCCAGGGGCATCCGAGCAAAGTGGTTATCGATCCTGAGCTGATGGGGCCTGTCGCCAACCTGGGTGCAGGCGGCTTCACGGTCAATGGCGTGGCGGTTCGGGTGAACAGCAATGCAGCCACCGGGCCGGTGACTTACTACACCGGGTTGAACGATTTTTCCAGTCTGCAAGACGGCATGCAGGTGGAGGTACACGGCGCCTATGGGCAGAGCGCTGACGGCAAGGGCTATATCCAGGCCACGCGTATCGAGCAATTGCCCGCCAGCAATCCGGTGACGCGGCTGACCGGCGTTGTCAGCAATCTCAATGCGGCAAACGGTAGCTTCCAGATCGGCGCAACCGTGGTGCAGACGCAGGCTTCAACCCTGATCACGCCGTCGGGCATGGCGCTGGCGAATGGACAGCTGGTGAATGTCTGGAGCAACACGCCGCCTGCGGCCAATGGCGCCATCGATGCGGGCGCGGTGAATGTGCGCACCCTGCGCGGCGTGTCCGGCCCGACGCAGGTGGGCGGACTGGTGGCGCAGTTGGCGGGCAGCCGCTTCCAGGTCGCGGGCATCCCGGTCGATGCCAGTGCGGCGAATCTCGCCAGCGCCGTGCAGAGCCTGAGCAATGGCGCATATGTGGTGGTGCAGGGGCAGTCCGATGCCTCCACCGGCGTGCTCACCGCCACATCCCTGCGCACCTACGCGAACAGTCCCGCGCAGGTGGAATTGCGCGGCACCATCACCGGCTTTGTGAGCGCCAGCAATTTTCTGGTGCGCGGCGTGCCGGTGGATGCTTCCGCGGCAAACGTGGTGTTCACCGGGGGCACCGCCGCCTCGCTGCGAAACGGGGTGTTTGTGGACGTGGTCGGCCAAGTGGCGGGCAGCAGCGGCAATCTGGTGGCAGCCAGCAGTGTGGCCGTGCTCAGCCGGGCGCCCGATGGCGGCACGGTGGACTATCAGGGCACGGTCAGCGCGGTGAATCTGGCCAGCGGCGTCTTCAGCCTGAGCGTGCAGGACGACGGCACGACCCAGACCTTCCAGGTCGCGCTCGCTCCGAATGTGGTGTTCAGCCATGGTACGGTCGCGCAATTGATCGATGGGGCCAACGTGGAGATCGAAGCCACCAATACCGCGAGCGGGCTGCTGGCCTACAGCGTGTCGTTTCAGAAAGTGCAGGCCTCCTCTGGCTCCAGCGATGGGTCGTCTTCGCCCGTGCTGGAAACCAAAGGCACGCTCTATAACCTCACGGCAAGCAGCTTTGAGATCAACGCCCTGACCATCCAGATCAACGGCGTCATGCCCAAGGATGGAAAACTGGTCAATGGGGCGAAGGTGGATGTGAGTTTCATCCAATCCGGTGGCCTGAATCTGGCTCAGGAGATCAGTCTCGACGATTGAGAAAATGGGCCCAAAAAAAACCCGGCGTCGCCGGGTTGAAATGAAGCGAGAGCTTTCTGCTGCCTGCTCAGGCGGGGTCGATCAGTCAGCGTTGGCGCCTTCGACACTGTTTTCAAGCACGGCGCCGGTCTGGGCGTCCACGCCAACTTCATGCTCGGTCTGCCCCACTTTGAGGTCGAAGGAATAGCGCAAGCCGCTGCCGCCTTTTTCCTTTTCGAGTTCCTGGTCGGTGATGGTGGCGCCAGGAAGGGCTTTGAGAGCGATGGCGCGGGCTTCGTCCAGCGTCACCTTGGCTTCCTTGGTGTATTGCGAACCGTCCATGGCATAGGCGGAGCCTGCGGCGCCGGCCAGGCCAAGAGCCAGCGCGCTGGCGAACAGAAATGCGGTTTTGTTGCGTTGTTGCATGATCAAACTCCTTGTGAACTCTTGCGAGCGAAACACCGCTGGATACGGCGATCGCAAACCGTTTGCGATGGAAGGAGTGTCGTCTTTTGGAATGAGCGCACGCTTAGCAAAACGTCACGGTTTGATGACATCTGCACACAACTCGGCAGGCTGCAACCGCATACAGTGCCGGGTATGTTGACCCTACGATTAAAGAGTGGCGCGCCATGAAATCACCCGCTGAACGCCAGACTGTTGCCAGCGCAGAGGATGCGCCGTTGAATCCGCCCCGTCGCAAAGCGTTGTTGGCGCTGGGGGCGCTGAGCTTTATGGTTGCCGAGCAGGCGCGCGGCGCTGGAATGGGCGGCATGGCGGGGATGCCGGGCATGGGAGGCATGGACATGGGGCAGTCACGGCCGACGGCTGCTGCGCCAGGAGTCGGCGTGTTCAGCCGCGCATTGCTCATTCCCCCGGAGCTTCATGGCCAGCCGCGCGACGGCGTGCTGCATTACGCCCTGCGCATGGCGCCGGGGCGCAGCATGCTGGTGGATGGTCTGCAGACTGCCACCTGGGGCTACAACGGTGCGGTGCTCGGCCCCACGCTGCGCGTGCCGCGCGGCAAGGCCGTGCAAATCGATCTGCACAACGCGCTGGACCAACCTACCACTACCCATTGGCATGGCGCGCATGTGCCGGGCGAGATGGATGGCGGGCCGCAAAGTCTCATCGCGCCCGGTGGACAACGCCGCGTGCACTTTATCCTGCAGCAGCCCGCAGGCTCGCTCTGGTATCACCCCCATCCTGACACCCATACCGGGCCGCATGTCTATGCGGGCCTGGGCGGTCTGTTCCTGGTGGACGATCCTGCCGACCAACACCTGGGTCTGCCGCAGCAATACGGCGTGGACGATATTCCCCTCATCCTGCAGGACCGCCGTCTCGCTGCCGATGGTCGGCTGCTTTACATGACCCGCATGATGGATCGCATGGGCATGAAGGGCGACCGCTTTCTGGTCAACGGTCGCGAGCAGCCATTCTGGAATGCGCCGGCACAGTGGGTGCGGCTGCGCCTGCTCAACGCGGCCAATGCCCGGGTGTTCAATCTGGCGTTTGCCGATGGCCGGGTGTTTCATGTCGTCGCCACCGATGCCGGTCTGTTGCCGCGCCCGGTGCCGGTGCACAGCTTGTTGCTGGCGCCGAGCGAGCGCGCTGAAATCCTGGTGGACCTACGCGGCGATCAGGGCAGGCGCTTGGTGTTGCGCAGCGATTCCGGCGCCGTGGTGCCGGATCTGAGCTCCATGCCGATGGATGCCGACTCCTTCGACCACCAAGGCTTCGAGCTGTTGGAGTTCAGAGTCGGCCCGCCTGCGGGGACGCCCGCACGGCTTCCTGCCCGCATGGTGGATCTGCCCGTGTTGCGTGCCGACGCGCCCATGCGCCGCTTCACCCTGCAGGGCATGTCGGGCGACATGATGGGCGGCGGCATGGGCGGCATGGGCGGCATGGGCGGCATGGCGCGCGCGCCCGCCGACAGCGGCCCAGGTGGCATGAGTCTTGGAATGGGTGGCGAGAAGTTGTTTTCCATCAACCACCGCCACATGGACATGGCCCGCATCGACCAGCGGCTGCGGCTGGGTTGCACCGAGGTTTGGGAAGTCGCCAATCAGGGCCATATGGCGCATCCCTTCCACTATCACAGCACCTCGTTCCAGATTTTGAGCCGCAATGGCAGCCCGCCGCCCGCGCACGAGGCAGGATGGAAAGACACAGTGCTGGTGCGGCGGGGCGAAACCGTGCGCCTCATCGCCCGCTTCGGTCAACCGGCGGGTGATGCCCATCCCTTCATGTTCCATTGCCACATTCTGGAGCATGAAGACAACGGCATGATGGGCCAGTTCACGGTGACCTGAACTCAGCCGCCAAAGTAACCCGGCAGAATTTTCTCGTGCGTAG
>CALBRU010000265.1 GCA_937927695.1 uncultured Thiomonas sp.
GCCGGCGCTTTCCGCTGGCATACCCTCGTGCACATAGCCGACCACCGGCTCGGTAGCTGTGACTTTTAGCTGCGGATATTGCTTCTTTAGCGCGGCCTGCGCCTCGTTCAGCCGGTTCAACTGCGCCTTGAAACCCTGCAGATTCGCGGCAAAGAATTGGCGATGCGCCGGGTCGGCTCGCTGCAGCAGTTGCGTGAGCTTTTCCGCCACTTTGAGCGCGATCAGCGGATCGTAGAACACGTGGGGATTGCGATCGGCCATGATCAGCGCAGGGTCGAGTTCGGCGGCCACGATCACTTGCCGCTGTGGGGCGGGATTGGCCGCCAGCATTTTGCTCATCCACTCGTCATAGCCGATGCCGTTGAGAATGGCGATCTGCGCCTTCGCCACCTTGCGCGCCACGGCTGGCGTCGCCTCGAAGCTGTGCGGATCGACATTCGGATTGCTGATGATGCTGTCCACCTTCACCTCATCGCCGCCGATGGCCTGCGCAATGACACCATAGGTACTTTCTGCCGCCACGATGGAAATCGGCGCCGCCTGCGCCCCACTGGTGAACAACAGCGAGAGCGGCAACAAAAGAACGAGGTAAAGCAGGAAGAATCGGGTTTTCATGGGAAATCTCTGAGGACAAAATAGGAGTTACTTTATAACATCTCAAATAAAGCGAATGTATCCAGATGCAAGTTTCCCGCTGGCTCGCCACAGGCAGGCCACAGGCAGAATAGGACGTTTTGAGAAAACATCGCCCATGAAAATCGCCACTTGGAATGTGAACTCCCTCTCCGTGCGTCTGCCGCAGGTGCTCGACTGGCTGCAGGTCCAGTCGCCCGACGTGCTGGCGCTGCAGGAAACCAAGCTGACCGATGAACGGTTTCCGCACGCCGAGCTGCTGAACGCGGGTTATCACAGCGTTTGCTTCGGTCAGCCGACCTACAACGGCGTGGCCTTGCTCAGTCGCCACGAAGCGGCCGAGGTGCAGCGCGGCATTCCCGGCTTCGAGGACGCGCAGGCGCGCGTGATCGCCGCGACGTTTGGCGATCTGCGGGTGATCGGCGCCTATTTTCCGAATGGGCAGGCGCCCGATAGCGACAAGTTCGCCTACAAAATGCGTTGGCTCGACGCGCTGCAGGCGTGGGTCGCTGCGCAATTGCAACGCCATGCCAAAGTGGCGCTGATGGGCGACTTCAACATTGCCCCGGAAGATCGTGATGTGTTTGATCCGGTCGCCTGGGCCGGGCAGATTCACTGCACGCCCGAAGAGCGCGGGCATTTCAAGGCGCTGCTCGGGCTCGGTCTGATCGACGCTTTCCGCGCCTTTGACCAGCCTCCCAAGAGCTGGAGCTGGTGGGATTACCGCAATCTGGCCTTCCGCAAGAATCAGGGCCTGCGCATCGACCACATTCTGGTGAGCGAGGGCTTGCGCGATTCGCTGCAGAGCTGCGTCATCGACAAGGCGCCGCGCAAGAATGAACGCCCCAGCGATCACGCGCCGGTGATTGCCGTCGTGTGACCCAGCTCATTCTTCCATTCCCAGTTCCTGAATTTTTCGGGTGATGGTGTTGCGGCCGATACCGAGTTTTTGCGCCGCTTCAATGCGCCGACCGTGGGTTTGCGCCAGCGCGGCGGCAATCACCGCGCGTTCGAAACGCTGAGTCAGGTGGTGCATGACATCGGACTCGCCGCTGCGGATCAAGCCCAGGGCCACCTGTTCGACGCGGTGCTCCCAGTCCTCGTTCGACGGCTGAATAGGCGTTGCATCGGTGTTTGACGCCGCAGCGAGGGCAATCTCGGCCGACGCTGTTGCCGCCACAGCAGGCACCGGCGCTTGCTCAGAGCGCACTTCCGTTCGCACATCGTCGGGCAGGTCTTTGACCTGAATGGTCTGCGCCGGCGCCATGACGGTCAGCCACTGACACAGGTTCTCCAACTGCCGCACATTGCCGGGAAAGGGGAACTGCTGCAGCACGCGCAGGGCCTCGGCGGAGATGCGCTTGGCCTCGACGCCGAGCTCCTGCGCGCTGCGTTGCAGGAAATGTTTGGTGAGCGGAGCAATGTCTTCGCTGCGCTCGCGCAGAGCCGGAAGACGCAGACGGATGACGTTGAGACGGTGAAACAGATCCTCGCGGAACTGGCCCTGGGCCACACGTTGTTCGAGGTTCTGGTGCGTAGCGGCAATCACCCGCACATGCGACTTGATGGCGCTGTGCCCGCCCACGCGGTAATAGTGCCCATCGGACAGCACGCGAAGCAGGCGGGTCTGCAGTTCAAGCGGCATGTCGCCGATTTCATCGAGGAACAAGGTGCCGCCTTCGGCCTGCTCGAAGCGACCGCGCCGCAGGGTTTGCGCACCAGTGAAGGCGCCGCGCTCGTGGCCGAACAGCTCGCTTTCCAGCAGATCCTTCGGAATGGCCGCGGTGTTGATGGCGACAAACGGCCCACCCGAGCGCGGGCTGTGCTTGTGCAGGGCGCGGGCGACGAGCTCCTTGCCCGAACCCGACTCTCCAGTGATCAGCACGGTGACCTGCGAATGCGCCAGTCGCCCAATCGCGCGGAACACATCCTGCATGGCCGGGGCCTGACCGAGCAGTTCGGGGGCTTCGTTGTGCGCTTCATCGGCCTGCTCTTCGCGCAGGCTTTCATCGACGGCGCGCTGGATCAGTTCGACCGCTTTATCCACATCGAAGGGCTTGCTCAGATAGTCAAACGCGCCGCCCTGCAGCGAGGCCACCGCGCTATCGAGGTCGGAGTAGGCCGTCATGATGATGACGGGCAGGCCAGGATGCGATTGGCGGATTTGCTGCAGCAAGTCGATGCCATTGCCGCCCGGCATGCGAATGTCGCTGATGAGCACTTGCGGGCAGGCTTCTGCAAAGGCGCTGAGCACGTCGCGCGGGTTGGAAAAGCTGCGCACTTCCATGCCCGCCTTGTGCAGCGCCTTTTCCAGCACGAAACGGATCGAGGCGTCGTCGTCAACCACCCAGATCGGCTTCATCGCGCGCTCCCTTGCGACGAATACCCTGCCTTCAAGGCAGGGGAAGGGTGATGCGGAATTCGGTATGTCCGGGCTGGCTGTCGCATTCGATGGTTCCAAGGTGTTGCTGGACGAAGGTCTGCGCCAGGGTGAGCCCCAGTCCGCTGCCGCCTTCTCGGCCCGAGATCAGCGGAAAAAAGATGCGATCTTTCAGTTCCGCTGGCACCCCGGGGCCGTTGTCCACGATATGCAAGACCAGTGCCAGCTTGTAGCGCTGACGGGCTACCGTCATCTGCCGCGCCACCCGAGTGCGGAACACGATGCGCGCATCGCCCTGCGCGATGCGCGTCTGCAGCGCCTGCGCCGCATTGTGGGCGATGTTGAGCACCGCCTGGATGAGCTGCTCCTTGTCGCCGCGAAATTCGGGCAGGCTGGCGTCGTAGTCCTGCTCGATGGTCAGCCCGTGTGGAAACTCGGCCAGCAGCAGGGTGCGCACATGCTCACACACTTCGTGGATGTTCACGTCGCCCACCACATGCGGCTTGCGGTGCGGCGCCAGCAGGCGGTCCACCAGAGTTTGCAGCCGGTCGGCCTCGGCGATGATGACCTGGGTGTACTCCTGCAATTCAGCAGACGGCAGCTCGGCATGCAGCAACTGCGCCGCACCGCGTAGGCCGCCCAGCGGGTTTTTGATCTCGTGCGCCAGATTGCGGATCAGCTCTTTGTTGGCCTGCGCCTGGTTGTGCCACTGCTCCTCGCGCTCCAGACGCGACTGCTGGCTGATCTCCACTACCTCGGCGAGCAACAGGCCCTGAGGATGATCGGTGCGCGCCACGATCAGCTGCACTTGCACCGCCTCGCGCAAATCGCGCAGCCGCATCAGGCAGTCGAAGCGCTTGCTGCTGAATTCGTTGCTGCGCACCTGGAGCAAAGACTCCTGCCAAAGCGCGGAACAGTCCATCCAGTGGCTCAGGTTCTGCCCGTTCAAAAGACGGCGAGAGACGCCCAGCCCATTTTCCAGCGCCGGATTGGCGTATTGAATCGCGCCTTCGGCATCCACCAGAGCTGCCATCGAGGCCAGCCACTCCAGGCCGGGATACTCGGCCGCGCCCGGCTGGCCGGTCGCTGCGGCGTTCATTGCGGATATTTTTGCAACTCGCGCTGCAAGGCGGCAATATTGGCCTGCGTCATGGCGATCTGGTCTTTCATCTGTGCCACGCGCTGGGCGTATTCGCCGCCCTTGACCCCGCCGCCCACCAGCCGTTCACTGGGCAGGTAATCGGGATGGCCGTTGTTGTAGGCCTTGAGTTGCTGGTCGAGCCGCGCCTGCTGTTGCTGCAACTCCTGCTCGAGAATGCGCCGCGCCTCGAGATCGCGCTCTTTTTGCGTGGAAGGCGCAACCCGCGCGGCCTGATTGCCGTTCGGCTCGACATTTTGCGCGCTGGGTTTGCTGCCCGATCCGATGACCTTGGGCGTCATGCCCGGACTGGAGAGGATGCTCACATTGGCGTTGTCGATCAGCTTGCAGTTTTTCGCCTTCACCTCGGAAAGATCGTTGGTGTAGGAGTTGTCCGGGCAGCGGTAAACGCGCTGCGGGTCGGTCTGCGCCACAGCGGCAGAGGCGCCTGCCAGGGAAGCGAGCAAGGCAAACGCGGCGTAGCGAACGCTTGATCGGGAAGTCAATTGGGTAAACAAGGTCATGGTGGCGCGCAGTCCAAAAAATCGGTGGTCAGTGTAAGTCTGGCAACGCTCGGGCCGCACACCCGGCCGACAGGGCGTGGCGGAATTGCCAAAAAAAAGCGGCCCGAAGGCCGCTTTTGAAAACCATCACCTTACAGCGAGTAGTACATATCGAACTCGACCGGGTGCGTGGTCATGCGGAAGCGGGTGACTTCTTCCATCTTCAGCTCGATATAAGCG
>CALBRU010000266.1 GCA_937927695.1 uncultured Thiomonas sp.
ACTTGCGAAGTCTCCCCATGCACGATCAATTCGAACACAAGCAGCAAGCCTGGTCCGCGCGTTTTTCCGAGCCGGTCAGCGCCCTCGTGCAACGCTACACCGCCTCGGTGGATTTCGACCAGCGGCTGGCGCTGTTCGACATCGACGGATCGCTGGCGCACGCCACCATGCTGGCCGAGCAAGGCATTCTCAGCGCACAAGACTTCGCCGCCATCGAGCGCGGCATGGCGCAGATCCGTACCGAAATCAACTCTGGTGCGTTCGAGTGGAAGCTCGAACTCGAAGACGTGCACCTCAATATCGAGGCGCGCCTGACCCAGCTTGCGGGTGACGCCGGCAAGCGTCTGCACACCGGCCGCAGCCGCAACGATCAGGTGGCCACCGACATCCGCCTGTGGCTGCGCGACAGTATCGACCAGAGCATCGCTCAACTCCGCGCGCTGCAGCGCGCGCTGGTGCAACTCGCCGCACAGCATGCCGACACCATCATGCCCGGCTTCACCCATCTTCAGGTGGCGCAGCCGGTGAGTTTCGGCCATCATCTGCTGGCTTATGTGGAAATGTTCGGCCGCGACACTGAGCGTCTGCGCGACTGCCGTGCCCGCGTGAATCGCCTGCCCTTGGGCGCCGCCGCGCTGGCCGGCACCACCTTCCCGATCAACCGCCCGCGCGTGGCCGAACTGCTGGGCTTCGACGGCGTGTGTCAGAACTCGCTCGACGCGGTGAGCGACCGCGACTTCGCCATCGAATACAACGCCGCCGCGGCGCTCATCATGGTGCATATCAGCCGCTTCAGCGAAGAGCTGGTGCTGTGGATGAGCCCGGCCTTCGGCTTCATCGACCTGGCCGACCGCTTCTGCACCGGGTCGAGCATCATGCCGCAGAAAAAAAACCCGGATGTGCCCGAACTCGCCCGCGGCAAAACCGGACGCGTCACCGGCCATCTGATGAGCCTGCTGATGCTGATGAAGGGCCAGCCCCTGGCCTACAACAAGGACAACCAGGAAGACAAGGAACCGCTGTTCGACACCGCCGATACGGTGATCGACACCCTGCGCATTTTCACCGACATGGTGGGTGGCATCCGCGTCAAGGCCGAGGCGATGGAGCGCACCGCGCTGCAGGGTTACTCCACCGCCACCGACCTGGCCGACTATCTCGTGAAAAAAGGGCTGCCCTTCCGCGACGCGCACGAGGCGGTGGCAAAAGCCGTGCGATTTGCAGTGGAGCGCGGCATCGGCCTGGAAGACATCAGCCTGAGCGATCTGCACAGTTTCTCGCCCCTCATCGGCGAAGACGCGCCCGAAGCGCTCAAGCTGCAGGGCTCACTCGCCGCGCGCGATCACCTGGGCGGTACCGCACCGAACCAAGTGCGTGCGCAGGTGGCACGCTGGCAAGCCACACTCGGCGACGCGTAAAACGAAGCGATCAGGCGCGCGGCAAGGTCACGCCGTGCTGACCCTGATACTTGCCGCCGCGATCCTTGTAGCTGACTTCGCAGACCTCGTCGCTCTCGAAGAACAGCACCTGCGCGCAGCCCTCGCCTGCGTAAATCTTGGCGGGCAGCGGTGTGGTGTTGGAGAACTCCAGCGTCACATAACCTTCCCACTCGGGCTCGAACGGCGTGACGTTGACAATGATGCCGCAGCGGGCATAAGTGCTCTTGCCCAGACAGATGGTGAGCACATTGCGCGGGATGCGGAAATACTCCATCGTGCGCGCCAGCGCGAAGCTGTTGGGCGGGATGATGCACACGTCGCCACGAAAATCGACAAAGGACTTTTCATCGAAGTTTTTCGGATCGACGATGGTGCTGTTGATGTTGGTGAAGATTTTGAATTCGTTGGCGCAACGGATGTCGTAACCGTAGCTCGACGTGCCATAGCTGATGATGCGGTGTCCGTCGACTTCGCGCACCTGCGCGGGTTCGAACGGCTCGATCATCGCCGTGTTTTGCGCCATGCGGCGGATCCATTGATCTGATTTGATACTCATGATGTCGGGGCAGTCTGGCTCAACCGGGCTGCTGTAATAAGGCAGATAGACGCAACCATACCGCACCCGCCGGGGCGGCGGATTGAGGCCAGGTGGGATAGCGGTCCGAGGAAGGCATGCGGCATGCAGAAATAAAAAAACCCGGGCGATCAGCCCGGGCTCAATTGCACTGAATGCTCAGGGCTTGCTGGTCGGAAACGGCCAGGCCGCTTGCGGATTCAGCTTGGTTTGCGCGGTCGCTGCCTTTTTGGCGGGGGCAGCTGCGGCCTTCTTCGCCGGTGCTGCTTTTTTCGCAGGCGCAGCCTTCTTCGCCGGTGCAGCCTTCTTCGCAGGTGCTGCTTTCTTAGCCGGTGCAGCCTTCTTCGCAGGTGCTGCTTTCTTAGCCGGTGCGGCCTTCTTCGCAGGTGCGGCTTTCTTCGCAGGCGCGGCTTTCTTCGCAGGCGCGGCTTTCTTCGCCGGTGCGGCTTTCTTCGCCGGTGCGGCCTTCTTCGCAGGCGCAGCCTTCTTCGCCGGTGCCGCCTTTTTCGCGGGCACAGCCTTCTTAGCCGGTGCTACTTTCTTCGCGGGCGTCGCCTTCTTCGCCGGTGCCGCTTTTTTTGCAGTTGCCATGGTGATTCTCCTTGATCAAGTCTTTTGAAGTTGAGCCGGTCGCCAAATCGCGTCCGAGCGCCTCACGGCCCCGCCTCCCGGCGGTTTCCAGTACGGGACATCGGCACGGCGTTCAGCCGGCACCACCTGCGATCGGCTCAGCGCTGATCCGTGCAGGGGATTCACTTCCGTCGGCATCAAAGCCATTGCGGGAAGGAATGGGGAACGGCGCGCCATGCGCTCACCTCTGGTCATCCAGAGCATGAGGCGCAGACCAGCGCGCCAGAATTGATCGAGCAGGGAGTCAAGCATCACCATGGACTCCCTCATGCGATGCGCCACAAAAAACAGAGGAGGAGACTCCACCCGCCGACTCTGCGCGGCCGGACGTATCGGGGTGGAAGGGACTCGGTCAACAATCACTCTGTTGTGCGTGCTCGCAGGTTATTCAGGTGTCATTCCCAAGACAGCGCGCCGCCGGATTGGTACTCAATAACCCGAGTCTCGAAGAAGTTTCGCTCCTTCTTCAGGTCGATCATTTCACTCATCCAGGGGAAGGGATTTTCCTCAAGGGGGAAGATGGCATCCAAGCCAATCTGCACCGCGCGGCGGTTGGCGATGAAGCGCAGATAGCTTTTGAACATGGACGCGTTCAGACCCAGCACGCCGCGAGGCATGGTGTCTTCGGCGTAACGGTATTCGAGCTCGACCGCTTGATGGAACAGGCCGGTGAGCTCGCGCTTGAATTCGGGCGTCCAGAGGTGTGGATTCTCCAGCTTGATCTGGTTGACCAGATCGATACCGAAGTTGGTGTGCATGGACTCGTCGCGCAGGATGTACTGGTATTGCTCGGCAGCACCGGTCATCTTGTTCTGCCGCCCCATCGACAGGATCTGGGTGAAGCCGACATAGAAGAACAACCCTTCCATCAGGCAGGCGAACACGATGATGGAACGCAGCAGTTCCTGATCATTGCGCTCAGACCCACCAAAAGCCGAAGTGCGGAACTCGGGGTTGGTCAGGGTGTCGATGAAGGGAATAAGGAACTCGTCCTTATCGCGGATGGAGGTGATCTCGTGATAGGAGTTGAAGATCTCGCTTTCATCGAGGCCTATGGATTCGACGATGTACTGATAGGCGTGGGTGTGGATGGCTTCTTCGAAGGCCTGGCGCAGCAGGTACTGGCGGCACTCGGGGTTGGTGATGTGGCGATAGGTGCCCAGCACGATGTTGTTGGCCGCCAGCGAATCGGCCGTGGTGAAGAAGCCGAGGTTGCGCTTGATGATGAGGCGCTCGTCATCAGTCAGGCCATTGGGATCTTTCCACATGGCGATGTCGCGCGACATGTTCACCTCCTGCGGCATCCAGTGATTGGCACAGGAGGCAAGATATTTATCCCAGGCCCATTTGTATTTGAACGGGACAAGCTGGTTGACATCGACGCTGCAGTTGATGATGCGCTTGTCTTCGGCGCGCACCCGCGCGGTGGATGCTGCGCGTTGGCTGTAGAGATCTGCGGCCACCGCCAATGCTGGCGCCGATGCGGATGCGGATTGAGGCGACGCCGACGCGACGCCCATGGATTGAAGTGAACGCTCCGCCAGCGCACCTTGCGCGGGGCTTGCAGAGTTCGGTTGTGGTTCGTCCCAAGTAAGCATGTTCATGACCTTCCGTGAATTATCAAGTGTTCAGCGCAAAGGCTCAACACCGATGCAGTGAGGATGCGTGGTTTGTGCGGCGCATGTTGTGCAGGCGCATCGCAAGTGGCATGCCGCTTGCTCACTTGTGATGCGCCGCAACGGTATGCAGCGCTTACTGACAGGCTTCGCATTCCGGGTTGTCGATGGCGCAAAAGCGGATGTCACCAGACTGCACCACGGCCTGCGCCGAGGCTGAGACCGACTCGCTTGGCGACTGGGGCACCGCGTTGAGCTGACCCGCCTTGACCGTGGACTTCTCGGCATGCGTGGCGCCGATGGTGCGCAGGTAGTAGGTGGTCTTGAGGCCGCGCAGCCAAGCCAGCTTGTAGGTGTCGTCGAGCAGCTTGCCCGATGCATTGGCCATGTAGATGTTGAGCGACTGTGCCTGGTCGATCCATTTCTGGCGGCGCGCCGCAGCCTCGATGATCCACTGGGTATCGGTCTCGAACGCCGTGGCATACAGGGCTTTGAGATCGGCGGGAATGCGGTCGATGCGCTGGGTGCTGCCATCGAAATACTTGAGGTCGGCAACCATCACCGCGTCCCACAGGCCACGCGCCTTGAGGTCGCGCACCAGATATTGATTGATGACAGTGAACTCACCCGACAGGTTGGACTTGACGTAGAGGTTCTGGAAGGTCGGCTCGATGCAGGCGTCCACGCCGACGATGTTGGAGATGGTGGCCGTGGGGGCGATGGCCACGCAGTTGGAATTGCGCATGCCGTGCTGCGCAATCTGGGCGCGCAAGGCGTTCCAGTCGAGGGTGCTGGAGGTGTCGGCCTCGACATAGCCGCCGCGTTGCTCGGCCAGCAGCTGCAGGCTGTCCATGGGCAGAATGCCTTGATCCCAGAGCGAGCCGCCGTAACTGCTGTAGCGGCCACGCTCGCGTGCGAGTTCGCTCGACGCCCAGTAAGCCTCGTAGCAAACCGCCTCCATGGAGCGATCGGCAAACTCCACGGCTTCTTGCGATCCATAGGGAATGCGCAGCTGATACAGACAGTCCTGAAAGCCCATGATGCCCAGACCCACCGGACGGTGTTTCATATTGGCGTTGCGCGCCTTGGCCACGGCGTAGTAGTTGATGTCGATCACGTTGTCGAGCATGCGCATCGCGGTCTGGATGGTGCGCTTGAGCTTGGCCTGGTCGATGACCTTGGCGCCGTCTGCCGCGTCTTTCAGATGTGCAACCAGGTTGACCGAACCGAGGTTGCACACCGCGATCTCGCTCTCGTTGGTGTTGAGCGTGATCTCGGTGCAGAGGTTGCTCGAGTGCACCACGCCCACATGCTGCTGCGGGCTGCGCACATTGCACGCATCCTTGAAGGTGATCCAGGG
>CALBRU010000267.1 GCA_937927695.1 uncultured Thiomonas sp.
CCAGACTCGACGTGGTCACGTCCGCATTGGGTTTGCGGGATGACATCTTGCCGCCGACGGCCCGGCCTTGCGTGCGGCGACGTTCGATGACCCGTCGTGCTTGGATCAGTTGACTGCCACGCAGCTTGCCGGATTCATAGGCTTCCTGTAGCGCGGCCTGGATCGCTTTGTCGTCCGTGCCAGCGCCCGCAATGGTGATCGCCGCGTTGAGCGGGATGCGTCCGCTGCCGACTGCCATCAACAGGCGCTCCTCTCCGTTCTTGAGCAGATACAGGATGCCTTGGACGTACTCCGGGCTCAGGCCCGTTTTCTGGGCGATGCTTTTCTTGTCGTAACCCTGATCCCGCAGTTGCTCGATGCCAGCCAACAGCTCCAGCGGACTGAATTTGCGCCGTGCGATGTTCTCCGTCAGGCTCATGATGAAGGCCGATTCGTCGTCGACATTCATCACCATTGCCGGGATTTCCTGGTGGCCGAGTGTCTTGAAGGCCTTGAGACGCCCCTCACCGCAGATGAGCAGGAAATGCTCACTATCATTCCCCGGGCGTGGCGTCACGATGATGGGCTTTTTCAGGCCGATACTCTGGATGTTGCCGACGATCTGTTCGAACACGCGGCTGTTGCGTTCGCGAGGATTCAGAACCTCGATCTGGCTCAGCGGGATCATCCGCAATTCTGCGTGGCGATGCTCTTTGTCCTGATTCATGCGGCCCTCCTTATCCGGATGCGCCGGGCCATGCCATACAGGTAGTCCAGGCTATCAAAGCGGTAACACTCGAACTCGATGCCGTTGTGATCGGCCAACTGGATGCGGGGTTGGCCGAAGTCCAGTCGTGGCAACAGGTAGTAATCCAGTGCCGCCTGATTGGTTTCATCGAGCCGCACGGCAACCGTGATGTCGGGTGCGAGACTGGTGTCGAAGCGCACCTTCCAGCGACGTCGCCCGTTGTCGAGCATCTGGCAACGGGCCAGCACCAGCGAGACGGTGAACTCGCGATTCACGGTGAGGAGATCGGTGGCCGGGTCGCGTTCAACCGTGCCGCCGACCTCGGCGATCATTCGTTCGGTCTGGCCGACTATTTCCGGGTGTAGTCGGCGCAGGAGCTGATTCGCTTCCAGATACTGGTAGTCTCGATCCGGAGTGAAACCTACGGCTTGGTACGCGCGGATCAGACTGCCGAAACGATGCGCGTAGGCCGCTGACGAGGGCATGCCTTCAGCTTCATCGATGATCAGGCCAGACAGGTAGCCGTGGCGCAGGTAAAGATTGCGCAGCTTCTCGATCAACTCCTCGTCGCTGTAGCGATGTGCCCTTGCGCGCAAGATGCCCTGCGCCGTGTAGAAGAGCTCCGGTGGCACGATGCCCTCGAACGCGCCTTCCTTCTTGATCCACATCTCGGGGCGGTTGACCACCCGGTGCTTCTTGAGTTTGAAGGATCGCCGGTTGTAGATGTTGTTGCCGATGTATTTCTCGTTGGACAACACTTCGCGGATGGTCGCTCGTGTCCAATCCCGCCCAAGGTCAGTGCACGTTCCTTGTGCGTTCAGCCGTTCGGCGATGTCCAGTTCCGTCAGGTTGTCAGCGACAAACCAGCGATAGATCTGGTTGACCACGGCAACCTCATCATCCGGCCCCGGCTGAAGGATGACGCGGTCGGTTTGCAGGCTCTTGTGCTCGCCGCGAGCCAATTCACCTTTGAGCGTGCCGGACTGATCGACCAGCACGCGTCGCAGACCATAGCCAGCGGGCCCGCCTTGCCGAAAGCCCAACTCGATCAGGCGGCACTGCCCAGCAAACACCTTCGCCGACAACTCCCGACTGTATTCGCCCGCCATCGCACGCTTGACGCCCTTGACGATGGTGGACACAGGCGACCCGTCGTTTTCGAACTGTTCGGCGCAGTACGCGACCTGGATTCCGGCGCGGCGGCAGATGTATTCGTAGTAAGCGCTCTCGTCGGCATCCTGAAACCGGCCCCAGCGGCTGACGTCGTAGACCAGGATGATCTGGAAGTCCGCGCTGCCTGCCTCGACGTCCTTGATCAGCTGCTGCAGCGCTCGCCGCCCATCGATGCGCAAGCCGCTCTTGCCCTCGTCGGCATAAGTGCGAACGATCTCGATGTTGCGCCGGGCAGCGTATTCGCGGATCTTGTCCGCTTGGTTTTCCGTCGAATACTGCTGGTGCTCGGTCGACATCCGCACGTACTCGGCCGCTCGGAATGTCGATAGCTGACCAGACCCCTCCGATGAGAATTCTTCTGCTTGCATAGACCCGATCTCTCATGTTGTATGCAATTGCTCTCGGGTCCGCCTTTCACCTGAATCACCTTGCACCGACTGGCGAAATGCCGGTCAGCGCATACGTGGTTGAACTTGTTGCCATTCGGAATGATCGAGAGCCCATTTGGGGTCGAACTTACCCAAGGGCTGATCGAGTGACCATCACGTCCTATCTTTGCAAGCGTCCTTTTTGCACAGGCAATTGCTACACACCGGTGTGATTTCAACGATCAGCCGACCATCCGGATCGGCAATCGCCCCCGGCAACAACGCGATTTGGTAAAGACCGGGCAGCAGACCAAGCAGTGCTGACGCGTCCATCTTTGCAAGATCCACTTCCTGCCTCGGTTCGTCTCTTACCCGCTGGCGAGCCCTGTTGCGCTCCACGTATTCAGGATTGATGTCGCGGTAGTGACGCCAGTACTCAGGGTGCCGTTCAAGCCAGGCGCGCTGGCTGCGCAGCTGATTTTCCCGATAGTCCGGATCGGCCTGCATTTTGTCCCGTTGCCAGCGCTGTCGCCGTGCCCGCTGACAAGCAGGGGAAGAACAGTAGGACTGGTTGGGCACCTGGGGGCGGGGCTCGAAGGCGCAGCCACAGCACGCACAGATCTTTGTTGTCATCAGTTGTCTCCATACGAAAAGTCATATGGGAACTGCTGACTGATTGCTGATGCCGGTCCTGCGGCCTGCAGCTCCGCTGCTGGCGTTTGAATCCTTTCATCCGCTGGCGTAAAATTCCGTTCAGGCACCCGCCCGAGTTGTGAGCGACTCAAAAAAGGTCATATCGCTGCACCCTGAAGTTTTCATCCGACCATTGGGATTCCCACTGTGCTGGATGCGTAATCGCTCAACGTCCCGCGCAGAATTTGGAGAATTTCAATGAAATCCGACTTCAGTTCCCTCGCGTTTGTCGCTCGCCAAAACCTCGTGGCGTC